>DAICZM010000169.1 GCA_027311145.1 Ktedonobacterales bacterium | reverse complement strand
TATCTGGTCAGGGCTTGTTAAACACGGTCTGGCTTTATATCACCAACTTCTTGTCTGAAGTTTTTAGGCACCGCCCAGCGACGAAAGAATACACCAACATTAGATAGTGCGTGTGGGAGGGATCGAACCTCCGGCCTACAGATCCGCAATCTGTCGCTCTATCCACTGAGCTACGGGTACATGTGTTTGTCTACGTGCATTAGGATATAGGATTTTCAGGATTTTGTCAATAGGTTTTTTCAGCAGTTTTCAGAACATGCGAGCGATTGGCCATCCCCAAAACCTCTTTAGCATGTCTGATAAACAGCAATTTTCGTGGACTACAGCAGCATGATGGCCACAAGAGCAAACCATCCACTTCTCAGACGTGAAGAATGGGTGATACAATACAACAAACGACACCGATGTACCGAGGAGCAATATCCACATGACCAGCCAGGACAAGGCAACACAACTCACCCATCTCGACGAGAGCGGCAATATTCACATGGTAGATGTCACCGAACGCACCGAAACCACGCGCGAGGCCATCGCGAAAGCTCGCGTGCGCATGTTACCCCAAACTGTACAATTGATCGCTGCCAATCAAATCTCGAAAGGCAGCGTGCTTGAAGTGGCAAAGATCGCCGGTATCATGGCGGCCAAACAAACACCACAGCTTATCCCGCTTTGCCATCCTTTACCCATGACACACATCGATCTGCGTTTTGAGCTAGACCCCTCACTAGGGCTGATCTCTATTGAAGCCAGCACACGCACTACCTACAAAACTGGCGTAGATGTCGAAGCATTGACCGCTGCGACAGTTGCCGCGCTGACCATCTACGATATGTGCAAAGGCGTCGATACCACCATCACGCTCGAGCAGGCCTATATTGCGCTGAAAAGTGGGGGCAAGAGTGGCACAGTTGCGTTTCAACCAGAACAGCAATAGCCCACGCTAAGACTGTACAAAACGGCGACGTTTTTGTACAGTTTCCCTCTATTTTCGACCTTGACACTCCTCTCTTTTGTTCGTTATACTCAACCCAGGGAAGAACAACGCATATTTGCCAGGACACCAACCGAGGCAATGTCCTGTATGACGTAGAGCGGGAAGCAGATGATACCAGATCAAACATCAGGAGCCTACATCGTCGTCCACAAAGTGCCTATGGCCGGGAAACGCATCGAATTGTGGAAAGAATGCACGAGCATCGGGCGCAGCAGCGATTGCGACATTTTTCTTGAGGACATCACCGTACATCGCAAGCAGGCCAGTATTTTGCGCACCCCACAGGGCTATGTCTTGCGCGACGATCATGGCAGCGGCGATAGCTTTGTCAATGGGCAAGCAGTGCGCGAACGTCTTCTCAATAGCGGCGATCAACTTCTTTTTGGCAATACACAAGTCACGTTCTATGCCAGTGAGGGAACACGTCCCTTCCAGCTCGTTACATCGCGAGGGCGTGAGATGCATCTGGGGCGAATTCCTGACTCACAACCCGCCCTTGTCGCCCACCTTGATGCTGTAAATGCACGTGGAATCAGCTATCGTGTTGAACTTCTGCCTGAAATGACGATTGGGCGGAGCCGCGATTGTGCGATCTTTCTAGAGGACCTCGCAGTCAGTCGCCTGCATGCAACCATTCGTGAACTACCCAATGGCGATTTTGAAATTATCGATAATCGTTCGGCAACAGGCACATTTATTAATGGGCGTGCAATAGCACGCAGTATGCTACACGAAGGAGACGAAGTACAAATAGGGGCCACCCGTTTTATTTTCCGCCTTAGCCCTCTCTAACTGTAGTTGATCCAATTCCTGAATACCTGCTTTTTAGCATATATTGCAGCCATTTCACACGCAGGCCATAATAATCAAGCTCATTATGCGCACGTTGAAGTGGTGGCGCATAAGCACGGGTCTCACGCATAAATTGGCGCACCTCACGGGGTGTGTCAACCCGCTCCTGTTTTCCGCCGCTACGCACATCGGTAGATGAAAGATAACGATATTGCGCGCTCAATGGCAAGGCATGGATAAAGCGCGCAAAGCCCTCATTCTGCGGTTGATGAATTAAAGACTGCAATTGCTCCTCGCCATCTGCTCCACGTGGCGCAACTAGCAATTCGGCAAGCCCAAATAACTCCGCTAACGCACTGTCACGCTCAACATAGTAGCGTGGGTCAAGAATTTGTACAATTTTGTCAAAACCCATCAGAAAAAAGAGCCGCCGCACACCCGGAAATGAGGCATAGATCGCCTGTGCCTGCTCCACGTAGAGACCGCGATTAAACAGCAGGATACCCACATGTGGGAAACGATGCTTCAACACGATTTCTAACAAATGAATCCTGTCCAGTAGCAAAGGACGCTCAACGCGCTCTTTATCCACAGTTCGCTTGCTAAAAGCGGCATAGAGCAAAACAGACGACACAGAGCCTGCCTGATGTGCCGCAAACTGCGAGGCCTGGCGAAGGAGTGCAAGGTGTGCGGTCGTTGGCGGGTTAAATGAACCCGGAAACACGATAATGCTGCCGTGCGGTTTGGGTGAACCGGGCACTGTGCAGGCATGAGCGGAGGCCTCTGGTTGCAACTGATCGAGCAATAGCTGAATATGTCGCAAATGCTGTAACGTCCGCGTAGCTATATACATTGACACCATCCTCTTCAGCAACTCAACTTATATCCTGACGCTGATGACCTCACGCCCACCAATAAATACACGTTGCACTCGCGGTATAGCGAAATTATTGACTTCCACCAGGATCATGTCAGCTATCTTGCCTTTTTCAAGCGAACCAAACTCGTGACCCAGTCCAACAGCCTGCGCGGGATTGAGCGTTACCAAACGTACCGCTTGTGCAAGTGGCAAAAGTTGCTGGGCAGCCAGCTTAAAGACGGAACTGAGCATCGCGCCTGGATAATAGTCCGAGCATAACACATTGGCAATATCCGCCTGCACAACGGTTGTCGCACTCAGGTTACCCCCGCTCGATCTGCCTCGCAGCACGTTCGGTGCGCCCATACATACAGCCAACCCCAATTGATGAGCGCATTGCGCGGCTTCCAGTGTAGTCGGAAACTCAATCACGCTCACCCCTAGCGCGGGCCATTGCGCTACCTTCTCTGCCGTATCATCGTCATGCGTGGCAAGTGCAATCCCCATCGCGCGCGCCAAGTGCGTCAGGCGCGCAATACGTTGAGGAATCGCACGTGCCTGCTCTCGTTTCATTACCAGCAGAGCATCAACCTCAGCCTCACTCTTATCACCTGTTCGCATTACATAATAGCGAAACGCCTCTTCGGTACGATATTGCCCTTGACCAGGACTATGATCCATCAGCGAAACCAGTCCAACCTCACCCTTTTCTATCATCTGGCAGGCTAACTCGGTTCCATCATGGCTTGTCAGTTCGACACGAGCGTGAATGCGATGGCGAACAGCTAAATCCTGTCGCGCCTGAATAGCGTTGCTCAGCTCACGCACAAAGGTATATGAACGGATGCCGAACTCTCCATCATCCAATGATACTGCATGAAATTCGGTTGTGATACCGCTTCCAGCCAGCCGCCAATCCGCCTCGCTCAAAGCAACATGCATATCCATCATCACATGCGGGCGAGGTTCCACAAAACGCTCAATACTATCACAATGCAAGTCAATCAGACCCGGCAAGAGATAACGCCCAGCAGCATCCACAGCGTGACGATAGTCACGTGGATTAGGCGTCGTCGCAAACTCACCGAGATCGAGAATACGCTCATTATCGCTCACGAGCCAGCCATGAGCAAGCACGCGCTCCGGCAATACCAGGGTCGCATTGTATAGCAATGTTTGCATGGTCGGTTCCTCTTGTCTATATCTTTAGCCAGTACAATTCGTCCGCTAGCGCATTTAGCGACGCAGTATCATGCGACACCGTCACAATAGTCACCCCACGCGCTTTCGCCTCCCCAATCATCTCCAGCACAATCGACTTTGAAACGGCATCCAAACTAGCCGTCGGCTCATCGAGCAGCAGTAGACGTGGTTCCGCGATAAAAGCACGCGCCAGATTCAGACGTTGCTGCTCACCACCACTAAACGTCACGGGACTGACCTGCCAGCGACTTTCTTCAATCCCTAGCCGCTTGAGCCAATGGGACGCCGCTTCACGCGCTTCCTCACGCCCTACACCACGCCGGATAAGCGGTTCTGCCGTAATATCTAGCGCAGGCACTCGTGGTAGAGCTTTGAGAAATTGTGAGCAGAAACCAAGCTCTCGTTCCCGTAATTGTATCACGCTCTCTTCTGTTGCCGTTACCATATCAATGCGCCCAAACAATGCCGAGTCATACCAGATTGCACCACTTGTGCTTAAATAGGTACGATAAATGCATTTCAAGATTGTCGTTTTGCCAATACCGCTTTTGCCACTAATGACAAACAGTTGTCCAGGGCGGACAACAAACGAAAGTGCGGCGAAGGGCGCAATGATACGCCCATCCACAAGGTGCAATTGAAACTGCTTAACGAGATCGCGCACCTCAAGAAGCATCTCGCTCGCTGGCTCATGCGCGCCAGGCATCGTAGATATTTTTTTTGTCCGCATAGTCTGTTCATGCATAATTTTCCCTTTACAGCACTGAGGAGACAAGCAGTTGCGTGTACGGATGTTGAGGGTCTTCTAAAATCTGATCGGTCAGGCCACTTTCGACCACCCAGCCATTTTTCATTACCATTGTTCTACCCGCAAGCTGCTTAATAACGCCCAGGTCATGCGACACGAGCAACATGGTAATTTTAAGTTCCCACTGAATATGTTTAATCAGATCCAGCACACGCGCCTGTACGGAGACATCCAGGCCACTCGTGACCTCGTCAAGTAGCAACACGGCAGGATTGCTGGAGAGGGCCTTAGAGATTTGCACGCGCTGCAACATGCCACCGCTAAACATGTGCGGATCATCGTCAATGCGCTCAGTTGGCAACTCGGTCAGGTGCATCAGTTCACTTGCACGCTGGCGAATCTGGCCCACATTGCGCCAACCCGCCAGCAATAACTTTTCCGCAACATTGCCGCCCACCGTAAATTTCATATTCAGGCCCAGTTCAGGACGCTGATAGACAATACCCAGTCGCTGATTGCGAAAAGTGCGCCGCGCATAGCGATCAAGCGTGAGCAGGTTCATTGGTTCGTCCACAAGCTGCCCAGCAGTATCGACTTCACGATACCAAAGCGCGCCACTCTCAGCCGACACGACGAGATTCACCATTTGCATCAACGTGCTTTTGCCGCTACCACTTTCGCCCACGATGCCCAGTATCTCACCCTGCTCCAACGCAAAATTTATGTTTGCACACGCCGTCACCGTGCCACAGACGGGACAGCGATTGCCACGTTCCGGCCCTGTTAGCGTCTCGCAATACGAGCAACCCGCTCCATAACGTTTTGTCAACTGTTCTGCCGCCAACACCCAACGCTTCGTTGTTGAAATTTCCTGCATCATATCGCCTCTTACCTGATCTTTTCCATGAAAATCAGTCTTTCCCTGAGCAATTACAGCGCATTACGGATGAGAGAGATTTGCCTGCGTATGCGAAGAATGGCGTTCAACACGCTTCTGACAATAGCTAGTATCCGAGCAGGCATAGACCCAGCGTCCCTCGGTCGCGGGGGCCAGTGGCTCAACAAAGTGACTGGTGAGATAGGTATCGTTCGCGCCACACTTCTTGCAGTGCTGAGCGGGATCATGCTCTGTCCGAAACGGGTAATCCTCGAACTCCAGCGGAGCCACTTTAGTATAGGGTGGCACGGCATACACGCGCTTCTCACGTCCAGCACCAAAGAGATAGAGCGTTTCTGCCATATGCAGGCGAGGCACGTCGTAGCGAGGAATAGGGGTGGTATCCATCATATAGCGATCTTGCACCATCACAGGATACTGCGACGAAACATTCATATCCCCAGAATGCACAACGCTTTCATACATGTAAACCCACATACGTCCATAATCAGCTTCAGCATGCATCTCGGTTGCGCGCTCTAAGGTTGGCTCAACCCAACGCAAAGGATCAGCCATTGGCACTTGCAGCACAAGAAGCTGATCAGCACGCATCCGCTCTTCTGGGATACGATGGCGCGTCTGAATGATTGTTGCCTCACTCGTATCAGTGGTAATCTGAACACCTGTTGTCTTCTGAATTAAGCGGCGCAGATTGACGGCATTAACGCTATCATCATCGCCCTGGTCAATAACTTTCAGCACATCCTGCGGCTCTATCAGCGCGAGTGTGACCTGTAAACCGCCCGTTCCCCAACCACGCGCAATCGGCATGTCACGACTGGCAAACGGCACTAAATGACCCGGCAATGCCACCGCTTTGAGCAATTGGCGGCGTATCTCGCGTTTTGAGTCCTCGTCAATAAAGGCAAAATTATAGAGAGCGTGCGCATCCGGCGTCAGCCCCGCCTGACCATCCATCTGCTCTCCCACCATCGGTATACCTATGACCTGCCTAACCCATTCATCGAACGCATTATTTGCCATCTTCTGCCCCTTTTTCATGCCCATGGGTGAGAAAATGCTCACGCAACTCTGCTGCCTCGGTCAGTTTGATCGACTGATGCTCCTGAGCGCGCTGCAACACACTGATATCCGCTTGAAACGTGACATAATGGGGAAGTTTATAGTGTGCGGTAAATCCGCTCGCTTCAATGCCATCAATGTGCAGCAGCACAAATTCTTCATTGGCTGCTGGCCCCGTTTCACCATGCACGCCGCTCTCTTTTGCCGCGCTCAACACGCGATCAAGCATCGCCATGCTCATGGCTTTGACCTCGCTATGCCCAAAGCAGAAGCCATAGCCCAGCCCAAAGCGCGGCAGATTTTCCGCCGAAAAGATAGCTTGCTGACCTTGCTGCTCAAGCTCCTGCGCCTCTTCTTCGTTGGCATAGACGCGCGAAACCATCTCACATTCTGTCGCCAGCATCTCGCCAATCACGACAGCCTCGCCCGTCAGTGGATGCGCCACTTCAATAGGGAGGTAGCCAAAACGTAGTTCGCCCAGCGTGGGATGCACATCGCCATAGCCACGCACACTACTATACGCAAAGGTGACCAGACTGCCGACATCACCTTGCGCCAACACTTGCAGGCGCGCACTGCGTGGAGCAGGAAAGATCAAGGCTTTGCGTGTCACATCATATGGCTCCGCATCGGCCTCGGCACGCTCCATCACGGGTGGCTCGGCGAGAATACCTTGCTCACGCATACTGACAATCACTTTCGGAAAAACACTAAGGCTTTGTTGTTCCTCGCCTTGCTCCAACTGCGCGCGCACCTGCTCTTCTATCTGGGCCACAATCTGGCGCGTTGACTCGCTGGACTCATGCATCAGCAATGTATTGAGCAAACGAATCTGGTAATCGCGTGTTGGGCCAAGCAGTTGCCCACCAGGAATATCTTTGAACGTTGCCGAAATACGACGCAACGGGCGCATACGAATACCCTCAACTGGTAGGCTATACTCCAGACGTGGAATCGTGGTACGATAAGCACGTAACAGAAAGCTGGCCTCTAGTGCATCACCCTCACTCTGTTTGAGTGCCAGAGCCGCCAATTCAGGGGCGTAAAGTGCGCCTTCGCCCATCGCGCGATCAACCGCCAAACGCATCTGATCCTGTATCTGCTTGATCGAAATCGGCTCACTCTCACCCTGTACGCGAAAATATTCTACCAGCTGCTCGGCATTCAATACTGCCTGTGTGCCGCCTTTAGTCGCAACATATCCCATACAATACCTCTCCTCTTCTGCCGCTTATTCGTTCATCACGCGTATGTTGGTCGTGCGCGGCAACCCCAGACAGCGACCCGCCACATCAATGAGATAGGCATCGACACCCAGTGGATAGCCTTGACGCAGTTCCTGAAGGAGTTGCATTTCAGTATGCGCAAAACCAACGAGAGATACGTAACGCATCTTTTCAATCCCCGGTCCACGCAATTCCAAGCTTAATCCGGCCATTTGATTGTCCGCGCCATCCTCAAGTTCAGCCAAATGCGCTACGCTATAGATCACCGTCGCACTAGACTCCGGTTCAAGGAGCGTGCCGACATGTAATGTACGCAGTATCCCCTGGCTATCACCATCGCAACAAAGCACAAAGGCAGCCTCGCGCAGCGCAACAGCCCGCGCACCGCTCCTCAATGCTAACCAGCGCACGACAGATGCATCATCAGCCAACAGGCAGCCACCAGCGACAACAGCAAATGTCACTTCTTTATCTAACAGCGTCAGCACGGCTCCCAATGCACAGAGATTAGCAGGTGTCATAGGTTCGGAATCACCACTACCATATGTTGGCGGCTCACCAAGAAAGACGGGATAGGGCAGTTGTTTCAGCGTTCCTGGGCGTGCCAGACTATCTAAAAGGGAGCGGAAAACGTGTGTGCTATAGACAACGCGCTCCTCTGGCCCACGCAAAGACCTCTGTACCATAGCTTCACATCCTCTCAAATTCAACCTTTGTGGTCGCGCTCAAGGCTTGCATACGGAGGTGTTGCTGCTCAACCTCTTGTGCCAACGCAGCGAGACGAACACGCAATTGGGCTGAACAGGCATCCTCATTGCGCATGGCAGCATCAATTAAAGCAACAGCCAGCGCACGACGCGAGCTATTGCCGAGGACCATGCCAAAGCCAAAACACCCATCTAGCTCCAGTTTTACCTCTGTTACCAGTGCTTCACCGGCGTTAAAAACACTTTCCGCGACGCTTTCGCGCACACGTAGCATCACCAACCCCACCTGCGGCCCCGCCAGTAACCTGATCTCGCTCTTTGCATAGTGCTGTAAGACCAGTTCCGCCAATTGACATACTTGCTCCTCAGAACAGCATGCCAGTATATGATAATGATTCATCACTCTATCCCGGACTAGCTTCCAATGACATGAAAAAAGAGCGGCTGGGATAAGCCAGCCGCCGAGCTACATATAATCACAACAAAGCTGCTGTATCATGCTGCTTGCTGTTTGCTGTTTGAAAGCACACGAAAACAGGCATGACATTGCTCTTTAGTGCCACAGCCAATACGGTGCAATACTGCGATATCGCGATACTCTGCTCTACCTGTATATCATTTTGTCTCTGCACAAGCAACTATAGCTATCACTTGTTACTGTTGTGTTAAACCATCGTT
>DAICZM010000168.1 GCA_027311145.1 Ktedonobacterales bacterium | reverse complement strand
CATCAGATGATCCACTCCCCATTGCTTCTTTCATCAATCATCTGGAGCGGATTCAGAAAAATTGGGGATGACTCATAGTTATAGAGAAGTGGGCCGTGTTCCACTTGACGTTATGGTCTAAATCTCCTAAAATCAAGAAATTAATAATCATTGATTAGGTGCTGTGACCTAGGGCAGATCGCTCAGGAGGGACTCTATGGCGTCACCACAGGTTTGGGACGAGTGGCTGAGTTTGCGGGAAGCCGCCGATATGCTGGGGATTCATCCCGCAACCGTGCGCCTATGGGCAGACCGTAACGAAATTCCTTCTCGCCGCACAAGTGGCGGTCATCGCCGTTTCCGACGTGCTGATATTGAATCACGTTTGCGTCAAGATCAGGTGTCAAAACCGAGTGCAGCGGCACAAATGTTAGTCCAGAGCATTTTGGGACGTATTCGCTTCGCCTTCACCGATGGCACGCTGCGGACTTTTTCCTGGTATCAGCCTTTCAACGAGACGGCCCTCGATGCTTACCGCAGCTTGGGCAGGCGTGTGCTAGAGTTGCTATTGCGTGCCATCACTGATGGTACGCAGAAGGAAGAGCTACGCCGCGAAGCGGTGCTGTTGGGGACAGAATATGGCTCGATCACGTGCAATGCCCATGTGCCTGTCGCTGATGCCGTGCGGGCCTTTCTCTATTTCCGCACCTTGATTGACGAAAGCGTGCTACAACTGGCCGAAGTGCGCGGTAGCCGCGACCTTCACCAGGATATTCCCTGGCTCGAAAGCCTCTATCAGATTCAGACGATCACCAATGAGATATTGCCCGCGCTCATCGAGGCTGCGCAAAAATAAACAACATGACCCCTATATCTGCTGGCGTGTTGCCACCTCTCAACAGAGGTATTCTGCAAGCTGATTTCACGTCCCTGGCTTTCGTGGTATGATAGACATACGGTAGCTAAACACTGTTGTTGCTATCTTCTGCCTACCATAGAAGGAGTTTGTATGACGATATCAAAAACCTCACATATGACCGACTACGAGGCTGAATGTCGCAATTTCCATCTGGATGTTCCCGCTGAATTCAACTTTGCGATTGATGTGATTGGCAAATGGGCCAGCGATCCCACCAAAGTCGCCATGCTCTGGCTTGGGCAGCACGGTACGGAACGTACTCTCACGTATGCCCATTTTGCCGAGCAGTCCAGCCGTGCTGCCAATGCCTTTGCTCAACTCGGTATTCAAAAAGGCGACCGCGTGATGGTCATGCTGCCACGCATTCCCGAATGGTGGGAAACAGTGTTGGGCCTGTTCAAACTGGGAGCTATTCCTATCCCCTGCACCACGCTGTTGACGCCCAAAGATTTACAGTTTCGTTCAGAGATTGCTGAGCCTGTCGCCATTATCACCGATAGTGAGGGTGAGGCAAAGTTTGACCAAGTGCGCGCTGCATGTCCCAACATCAAACATGCCATCCTGGTTGAATCTACTGCTACTGCTACTGCCAATGGTAAAGCGGGCTGGACCGACTATCACCAGGTTGCAGCCCAGGCTGCCCCTGTCTATAATGGTCCTAAAACGAAAAGCGATGATCCCTGTCTCGTCTATTTTACTTCCGGCACGGTTGGCTACCCTAAAATGGTTCTGCATACCCATGCCAGCTATCCCATCGGGCATACGATTACCGCCAAATACTGGCTAGACCTGGACGAGAACGACTTGCACTGGAATTTGAGCGAGATGGGCTGGGCAAAAGCTGCGTGGTCTAATCTTTTTGGCCCCTGGATTATGGGTGCGGCCATGTTCATCCAGGACGCCCGCGGCAAATTTAACGCTTTCGAGACCTTGGAGCTGCTCAACAAATATCCTATTTCAACGCTCTGTGCCCCGCCAACGATCTATCGCATGCTCGTCTTGGATGAACCCGTGGCCTATTTGAAAGCGCATCCCCCCAAGGCTCTCCGCCATTGTGTCGGCGCGGGCGAACCTCTTAATCCTGAAGTGATTAAGGTTTGGCAAGAGATCACCGGCATGACAATTCGCGATGGCTATGGACAGACTGAAACCGTCTTGATCTGCGCTAATTTCCCGCCGCTACCCGTCAAACCCGGCTCAATGGGCAAACCCTCTCCTGGTTTCTATTTGAGCGTGATCGATCACGATGGCTCGGAATTGCCACCGAATAAAGAAGGCGATATCGCCATCCGTATCAAGCCGGTGCGTCCCACCTGGATGTTCAAAGAGTATTGGCGCAACCCTGAGGCCAGCAAGGCCTGTGTGCGCGGTGATTGGTATATTACGGGTGATCGTGCCTATAAGGATGAGGATGGCTATTTCTGGTTTGTTGGGCGTGCCGATGATGTGATTATCAGCGCAGGCTATCGCATTGGACCATTTGAAGTGGAGAGCGCGCTCAAAGAGCATCCCGCCGTTGCAGAATCTGCTGTGATTGCCAGCCCTGATGAGATACGCAGCGAGATCGTCAAAGCGTATATTATTCTTGCGCCTGGCTATACAGCTTCACCAGAGCTGGCGAGCGAAATCCAGGAGCATGTGAAGCGCGTAACGGCTCCTTATAAATATCCACGTGAGATCGAGTTTGTGGAGAGTTTGCCCAAGACGATCTCTGGCAAAATTCGCCGCGTTGAGTTGCGTGAGACAGAGCGCAAAAAGAAACTTGGGAAGTAGCCTGTGGGAGGCAGGGCAAATCCGCGTAATTGCCCTGCCTGGCAATCTAGCCTAGATAACCTAAATCGCGCAGACGATCAACAATCATGCCTTCTTCTCGTGGGCTTGAGGCCTGTGCTAAGCGACATCCATGCCGAAGCAGTGATGGGAGGATGTTTCCTCCAGGTTTTGAGCGAAAAGAGTATTATCTGACCTCTCTGTTGTGTGTTCCCAGCGCGCATAGATATGGTCAAGTGATTGTAAGGCAACTGGTGCATCATATCGCTCCTTGATACAATGCAGCGCGTTATGAGAGAGCCTTGTAGCAAGCTGTGGGTCCCGTAGTAGCCTTTCACTGGCAACTGCCAATGCTTCAGCCGTGTCCGCGATGAGTAAATGTTCTTCATCGCGGACCGCCAATCCTTCACAACCAATACTTGTTGAGATGACGGGCACACCCATTGCCATCGCCTCCAGAATTTTCACGCGTACTCCGCCGCCTGATAGCAGTGGCACGATGAGGGCTGTTGCTTGTCTCCAGAATGGTGTGACATCTGCGACATAGCCATGCAAGTGTACGCCACTCATACTCATTGCAAGGTATTGTAGTGAGCGTGGTGGGCGTGCCCCCACGATATCATAAGTGACCGCAGGCATTGTGCGCCGTAGCAGGTCGTAGCCTTCACGCAGCCACCAGGCGACACCTTCACTATTGGGCGGCCAAAACATTGTGCCAATTGTTAACAGGTGTTCTGCGTGCGGGTGACGCTCATTGCGAATATGCGCGAACTGCTCGACAGCAATCGTAATTGGTACGATTTCTATTGCTGCCTGCTCGCCTGCGATGGTGCGCAACGCCTGTTTATCTTGCTCACTGACCGCTAATACAACATGCGCATGCCGACAGGCATCGCCTTCTAACTGTCGTATGAGACGTATCTCGCGGCCTAGCAGCCAACGCGTGAATGGGTTTCTGCTTCCCTCTCTCAAACGTTCAACGACCTGCCAGACAGCATTGTGTTCATCGAGAACAATGCCTCCTAGCCAAGCAGGTGGTATGAAACGCATCATATTTAATTGGTCAACATGAATGACATCAATCTGTTCCTCTTGCACTAACTGGCGCACCGCGTTGTGCATGGCTGCACGTTCATCACGTCGCAAGAGGAACGAGTCACCTGTCAGCAAACTCTCAAAGAGAAAGCGTGCATCGCTTGCACGTGAGCGTTGTATTGGAACTGTTACTATCCGCTGACAGATTTGGCGCAGTTTCTGAGCCTCACGGGCCTCCAGTTCGCTACGCACAAACGTGCAATAGACGATCTGGTGGTGTGTTGCCAGATGGCGCACCACTTGCAATGTTTTAATTTTTGGTCCAGCATCCGCTGGGTAGATCACCACTTGCGTCAATACAAGTATTCGCATTGTATCCTGCCAACCTATGACTCTTTAAGCAACATTTTCAGTTTGCACACATACCGCCACCTGCCAAATAGTCGAATGCGTGAAGCCATAAGATAAGGTGTGACGGGTTGCCCTGCCATCATCGTCGCTTTGTTGGAACTCTCTTCATACTGGAACGTTCCCGTACTGACTGGTATGCTAAACAGATCAGCTGAGAAGCAGATGGCTTGTTGATCGTACCCGAATTGTGAAAAATCATCGTGGTTTTGTGTATCCAGCATCAGATTAAATGAGTAGATATTCCAGTAGCGGTCTGTTTTATAGCTACTGCCTGTTCATAGACGCGATTAGTCGCTTGCGCACAAGCTCTGCTGGTGAATGGTCGTGCCTGTTCCTTCCCCGCTTGTACGAGATGTGTACGCAATGTAGCATTGCTTAACACCTCTTCAATAGCGGCCACGAGCGGGGTCGCATGTGAGCAATCAGCTCGATACACAGCCTCACCTGCAATTTCCTGACTTGCCGCCTGATAACTTGCAATCACCGGTATGCCACATGCCATGGCCTCTATCGTCGGTAGACCAAAGCCTTCGTGGAGCGAGGGAAAAACGAGCGCAGTTGCCCCTGCATACAAGGCTCCCATATCGTGTTCAGAGACCCATCCAACTTGGTGGATACGGTTGTAATAGTGAGATGTCTCGATCTGCTGTACCACTTCTGCACTGCCATGGCCCGCACCACCCGTCAAGACAAGGTGTAAATCGGGGTAATGTGCTGCCAATATATCAAATGCTTGAATCAATGTTTCCACATTTTTGCGCGGCATCATACGTCCGACATGCAACAAATAGCGTACTCCATATGCCTGCTGTAGCTGTTGTATCTCTTTTTGCTCGATCTGCCCATAGCGTAGTGAAGGACGAAGTGCATTGTGTACTACCTGTACGCGCTCTGCATCAATCGCCCAGGATGAAACCAGCTCTGAACGTGTTTGCTCAGAAACAGCGATTACTTGCTGCGCTCTACGCACACTTTCACGTAGCATGTACCGCCAGTACAGACGTGCATAAATTGAAGTTTGTTGCGGCATGGTAAGAAAAGCCAGATCATGAACAGTTACCACGAGTGGCCCATGCCAGCCAATGGGAGCGGCGAATGCTGGTACATGAAGTACATCCGGTTTGATACGATGTAGTGCTTCTGGCAACAGTAGTTGGTGCTGCATTAAAATACCACGCCAGAAGCGCAATTTCACCGGGTAGAGTTGCAAATGCGTTCCCGCTATCAATGCTTGATACTCTTTTGGGCAACTCGTGATAATAATATATTCATGACCTTCGTCGATCTGAGCGAAGCCATCGAGTAGGGCGCGCGTTGCAAACAACATGCCACCAGGCTCTTTTTCAGCAATCAACAGATCAATTGCAATACGCATAATGTTAATGTCTCTCCTCTAACGATGTGGGGTTGTACGTGACGTTCCATGTCTATTTTTCGCGTTCTGCCTCGACTACCAGGATCGAGCCATCTGCTACTGGGGCCAAGACAATCACATCTGCGTCTTGTTCTAAAGCAGGCATACCTAAAATGATTAGATTGATGGCACTCGTTAGACAATAAGCCAGAAATAATGCTGCATTTACATAGTATTTTCCTATCTTTAATATGCCCCGTGACCATGTAAGACGGCTGCAGGGGTTTTCAATAAAATCATTAGATCTATCCAGAAGGTACATTCCACTACATAGGTGCAATCGAGGATTACGCGCTGTTCATAATCTGTTGTTGAACGTCCACTGATCTGCCATAGGCCGGAGAGACCCGGTTTGACTTTCTGGCGAAAATCAAGCAGCTCGCCAAAAAATGGGATTTCTGAGAATTGAATAGGGCGTGGCCCTACTAGGCTGATGTCGCCACACAACACGTTGAACATCTGCGGCAACTCATCAAGACTCGTGCGGCGTAGAAAATGACCAATGCGTGTGATACGTGGATCGACGAGCAGTTTCCCTGTGGCTTGCCATGCTGCTTGCAATTCGGGATGCCGGGCTAAGTAGGCATCAGCATCAGCAACCATGGTGCGAATTTTATAGAGTGTAAAGGGTTGGCCATCTTTACCGACACGCACCTGTTTGTAAAAAAGTGGACCACGATCCTCATAAAGGACCAAGAGGGCAATAATCGGTAACAATATTGTTAGTAGCGCAAGGCCAACGAGTGCCCCACAAACATCGATAGCCCTTTTTGCTAATCTGTAACGCCAGGAATGTTCGTGTGCAACTAGCGGCAGATCGTAGGCATGGTAAATCACTGTGTCATGCACGGTATCTTTTCCTTGTGATACCTGTTCGCCAATAGTTTCTTGCGATACCTCAAAGAATTTTAAACTGTGCATGTTGATAGCCCTTTCTTTGACATTACAGGCGACAGAGCTGTCATTTCGCAACATTGCTGGAGCCTCGTTCGATGTGTGGAGCGCACGAGTGTAGACTGTAACAAGACGATCAATGATCTGTTCCCAATTATGGTATGTGCTGACATAGTCCAAGCCCTGCTCAGAGATCGTTTGCCAGAGCGCACGATCATCCAGAAGATGTAGTACGGCGGCTGCAAACTTCTGTGGGTGGTCCGCTACTAAGATGTGTTGCCCATCCACTGCTTGTAATCCTGCAACTGCGCTGGAACTTGCCACCACTGGCGTTCCCAATGCCATTGCTTCAAGTACCTTGTTTTGAATTCCAACTGCATAGGGTAATGGTGATATGGCGACTTGCGCTTGGGCGATGTGTGGGCGCAGGTCAGGCACATAGCCTGTGACGACTATGCGCTGATCACGTGCCAAATGCTGGATTTCTGCCGAAGGCGCACTTCCCGCAATGACGAGTCGCACATCGGGACGTTCTTGCCAGATCAAGGGTAGGATATCTTGCACAAAATGCTGTATACCTGCGACGTTGGCGTGAAAGCTCATTTTGCCGGAGAACACCAGTGTCGCGGGCTGTCTTTGCCCACGGTATGGCTGAAAATAGTGTGGATCGATGCCGTGTGGTAATACCGTGATCCGAGCAAGTGTACCCTTTGTTTGTGTTAGCGTGTCGGGATGCGCCAGTTTCAGTAACTCTTGTCGATCTCGTTCAGATGTTACCAGTACTTCGCGAAAACGCTGGAGCTGAAGTCGTTCGTATACGCGTGTTCGTTGCGCTTCGCCTCGACCAATCAAACGTAGCAAAGGCGTTGCACCAATACTAGCTCCACTCTCATATAACTGGCTAATGCAATCTACTGCATCCCACACCAGTGGGATAGAAACATCCGGCAATGCCCCCAATGCGCGGATAAACTCGATATGCAGCACGTCAAAATGCCCCGTGCGTAGCTGCGTCTCAATTGCCAGACGGAAAGCTGGCGAAGCGTCAAAGGCCACTTGCAGCGGTAACTGGCTTCCCCACGCCTTCAGTACGCGCAGAACCTTCCAGATAGGTCTGTCTTCGACCGCTGTGATTGAGATGCCCTCTTGTTGAAGTTGCACCACATCTTGCATCTCGTGCCGTGTAGAACACAATGCTACTACACTCACTTCATGTTGCTTCATCAATTGCTTGACGAAGCCATAAGAGCGAATTCTAATTGGCGAAGATGGATATGGAGCCACAAATAAAATTCTCATGATTCTTCTGTTCCCCTACAGTCAAATCACACCAATGCAGCAGCATTTTCTTTTATATGTGAGAGGCATTAGTACATATTTATATAAAAATGCTTCTATTTAGAAGGTGTTAATGGCCTCCTTGCAATAATCCGCAATATTATAGTAAACGTTTCAAGTTCAACTTGCGCAACTATACCACAAATATATCTCATATACAAGAACGATGTGGTTGTAGTTGAGTTGAGATTTCTACGATCTTGTTAAGAATTTAGTATCTCAATCCTATCTGAAAATGCACCACATCGGTATTATTGGCTATGCCCTCTTTCCAGGCACACTTATTCGCGGTTGGAATTTTCGTGATCCTACCACGTTTCAGCAGGGGAGCTATCTCTGCGTAGCACAACCTCACCCTAACCTCTCTCTCCAGGCTCAAGGAGCGGGGCTGTTGTTGCAACAATTTTTTGCAGCCAATGCGCAACCTTGAGCCGGGCGGAGTGCGGCGGGCGTTCCTACGCGACCGTTGCGCTCATTGTCTCCTTTACCACTGCGGCCAGTGCTTTGATAAAGAGCGGCGAGGTGTTGAGTGACTCGATGCGCGCAAACTGAATGCCATGTTCTTCTGCCTGCTCACGTGCGCCAACCTCGATATCGTAAAGAATTTCCAGGTGGTCAGCCAGGAACTGGACGGGGGCGATCAGCACATGGGTGTGACCTTGCTCCTTGAGTTCGGGCATCACATCGGCAAAATCGGGCTTGAGCCATTCTTCCGGTGTGTGGCCCGCGCTCTGGTAGCAGAACATCCAGCGGTCTTCCGGCAACTTGAGCATGCGCGCAATTGCCGTAGCTGTTTCTTTGAGATGATTGATATAGTTTGGCTCGTTCTCAATCACACGTTTGGGCATACTGTGCGCGGTCAGCAGCACGGGCACACGTGCGCGCACGGTAGGCGGGAATTTGTCTAGTGCTTCCTGCACGCGTTGTGCTAGGGCTTGCAAGAAATATGGCTGCATATGCCAGTCACGTGAGATACTCAACGTGAGGTCTGTCCGTCCCACATGCTGAATGGCCTGCGTCAACGTCTCGACGTAGCCCTTCATAATGATGGGCGAATACTGCGGTGACATGATGATGCCAACGACATGCTCGGCTCCCGCTGCGGCCTCACGTGCCACATCTGCAACGAACGGCGGCGCGAAACGCATCCCCGCGTAGACATGATAGGTTGTATCATCGCTGCTCGTGCGCATTAGCTCCTCTTCCAGTCTGGCGGCCTGTTCACGGGTGATCTGCAAGAGTGGAGAGCCGCCGATCAACGCATAGCGGCGGCGAAACTCGGCAATAATTTCTGGGCTAGCCTCGCGTCCGCCATAGACATGACGCAGGTATACAGGAACATCGTCAAGCGTGGCTGCTGAGCCATAGGTCATCAGCCTCACGCCAACATGCTTGTGTGCCATAGTTG
>DAICZM010000167.1 GCA_027311145.1 Ktedonobacterales bacterium | reverse complement strand
CACTATGCGTTACAATTGGGGGAGTAGAGATGTATCAGCAAAGGTCATTATTGCGTATTCGGTTTCAAAAAAGTCATTTTTAAGAAACGGAAACGGTATAGGAGGTAGAGATGTACACATACCAACAGGTAACGGAGTGGCTGCGTTTGTCGTATAACCGCAAGATGGCGACGCAACGTAACCAGACAGAGAAGGATACATGGAAAATTGCTGAGCGTCAACGGTTTCTATCGCTATTGCAGCAAGAAGGCAAAACGACATTGCTAGAAGTCGGAGCGGGGACAGGCATTGACGGATTATATTTTCAAGACAATGGTTTAGCTGTGGTGTGTACTGATCTTTCGCCTGATATGGTGAACCTATGCTGCGAGAAAGGTTTGCAGGCGTATGTGATGGATTTCCTTAACCTGGATTTCCCCGTAAATTCGTTTGATGCCATCTATGCATTAAATTGCCTGTTACATGTGCCTACCGATGATTTGCCGATAGTATTGGATAAACTGAGAGCAATACTTCGTCCTGGCGGCTTATTTTTTCTCGGTGTGTATGGTGGAGAGGAACAGGAAGGACCACACGAAGACGATGTGCATGTGCCCCCGCGTTTTTTTGCCCATCATACCGACGAGTTTATGCAGCGCACGCTCGCGCAGTTTTTTGAAATAGTCTCATTTCAAGCAATTCCGGTGTCAGGTTTTCCATGGCATTTTCAGGCGTTTGTGCTGAGAAAAGGTATGCTGTATAGTTGAAAAAAGCAAAGGAAACCAACGATGATCTCATTGCCCTTACGTCGTCCTGTTACGTTGGCTCGTCGTGGAATGGTAGTCGCCCCGCATTATCTGGCAGCTGAGGCCGGATTAGATCTGCTGAAAGCTGGCGGGAACGCAGTTGATGCGGCAGTTGCAGCGAGTGCTATGTTGCAGGTGGTCTATCCATTTGTCTGTGGTCTGGGCGGCGATGTCTTTATGATGATTTATGATGCCAGGAGCGGCACAGTCTATGGGCTAAATGGGAGCGGGCGTTCAGCAAGAGCAGCGACAATTGAACGCTATCGCGCTCTGGGTTATCCAACGATGCCAACTTTTGGCATTCATACGGTGACAGTTCCGGGATGTGTGAGTGGTTGGAGCGAGGCGGCGCAACGTTTTGGACGATTGGGATTGGCGCAGTCACTTGCTCCGGCGATTTCATATGCTGAAGAGGGTTTTGCGCTCGGCCCTGATTTGCATAACGCGCTTATACGTATGAGTACCAGGGAAGATGTACACCGTTCCTGGCAGACGCACTTCTTACCAACTGGCACGGTTCCACCGATAGGAAGCGTGGTGCGCTATCCAACGCTGGCAAATACGTTGCGCACCATTGCGCAGAAAGGTGCGGAGGAGTTTTATCAAGGCGAGATCGCAGAGCATATGGCAGCATTTTTTGCCCAAGAAGGTGGCTTGATTACACGCGAGGATCTTGCGAGTCATCGGAGCGATTGGGTGATGCCATTGAGCGTCGCTTTTGCGGGTCTCAGAATTTATGAGCTCCCGCCCAATACGCAAGGTATCACAGCTTTGCAGATGCTCGGCATGTTAGAGCAGCAGGCACTCGGTGATAACCCGCTTGCAGCAGAAACTGTTCATCCAGCGGTAGAGGCAAAAAAGCTAGCGTTTGCGGATCGCAAGGCGTATTTAACCGACCAGGCGCATATGCGTGTGGACCCTGTGGCCCTGATTGCGCCAGCGTATCTGGCCCAGCGTAGCGCACTTATCGATATGCAACATGCACAATCTTCGGTTGCGCCCGGCGGTTTTACAGGCGATACGGTGTATCTTTGCGCAGCTGACCGCGAAGGAAATAGTGTTTCACTGATTCAAAGCAACTATATGGGGTTTGGCAGTGGCGTTGTAGTCGATGGCGCGGGCATTGTGCTTCAGAATCGTGGAGCGTATTTCTCGCTGGATGAAACAGCGGCTAACGCGCTGGCTCCCGCAAAGCGTACATTGCATACGCTGATTCCCTCGATGGCTTTGCGCGATGGACGGCCTGCCATTGTTTTTGGCACAATGGGTGGCGATGGGCAAGCGCAAATTCATTTGCAGGTATACACTGCACTGGCTCGTTTTGGCCTACAGATGCAGGAAGCGGTTGAATTGCCACGTTGGATTCATGGAGAAATGGTGGGTAAAGAAGTACTACAGGTGGAAGAGCGTTTTCCTGAAGCGACTCTCGATGCCCTGCGTCAGCGAGGTCACGAGATTTACGGGCAGGGAGGGTGGTCATCGGGCATGGGCTACGCGCAAGGTATTTTGTTTGATACAGCGAGCGGCTCGATGTATGGTGGCGCGGACCCACGCGCTGAGAGCAATGCAGCCGCGTGGTAAGATTCTTATAGCCAAAAGATCGTAGCATACAACGCCATAAAAAATAAATTTGTGTACGGCTATCCTGAAGGGACGAAAATACTGAGTAGCGCGCACGCAATGATGGAAGCGTCAGGAAAAGGTTGTGCCTTAATACGTTGGACGAAGGCGATCATATTGTTGTTCCGTAACCAAATGACTACATTCTAGTTACGGAACAACAATATGTTGGTGTTATGCTTATGAATGTGAGAGAAAAAACTGCCAACGGATGATCGGGCGTAAGAAGTATGTATAGCATAATGGAGGTTAAGCCTATGAACTCAGTATCTACTGGTTATAGCCTGTTTCCTGTCTCATCGGAGCGAACATTTCCTGGTGCTCCATTTCCACATAAATATATCCATTGTGTGGTAAATGATTTAAAAGAAGCTGTACACGCTGTATATGCATTGAGTGTAGCTGGTTATGATGCGCGCAATATCCATGTGATGGCAAGTTGGGATTTTGTGGAGGCCATTGAGCGTAAGCAGCAGCGGCAAGGAAGCTTTGCCCGTCTTGTTGCACGCCTGATAGCCTTTCTAGATGAGGGGGTAGGGGATGTGTATGTCAATGCGGCCCGCCAAGGACAGCATGTGATGCATGTGCGCCTGATGAGAGGTGATGAGGTTGAGCCGATATGCAATCTGTTGGCATCGCATGGCGCGTATCTAATGAAGCATGTAGACACATGGACGGTGACAGACTTGTCTGTGGCGCGTGCTAAAAAACGGACGGATACCGAGTTGTCTCGCTAAAAACACAACAAAAGAAAGATTGACATCTGTAGGGTATGTCTGTGATATACTGAAGGAGAAGCCAGTACCTTGAGTAAGACGAGGAGGCACTCCGTGGAGCAACAGAAACCGCACGTTCGCTATGATGAATTTGCGACACAATTCACATCTGTTTTGCATCAGCATTGGTCAGATATTCTCCTGATTGTCAATCGTCAGTCGCCCCGTGTAGCTACGCTGTTGCGAGCTTCAATTCCTTCTGGTCTCAGGCGTATGGATGGGACGTGGTGTATTCGGGTAGTGGCAAAACGTGCGGTACGGCGCGAAAGATTGAATCAACCGCACGATAATGAAATAGTGGCTCAGGCGATACGACTATGGGCGCACTCAGTAGCGCAACTCAAGTTACCGCGTGTGACGGTTGATTTTGAGTCGTAGGTGTCTGAGCAAAAAAGGAGCCAGGTTGTATGTCTACAGCTCTTCAGCACCCATATGATCGAGTTGCTCTAGGTGCATTGCAAGCGGACGTGAGTAGACAAATCAGCATTTTTGCAGTCTCTGTGGCGGGGAAATTTCATGAATAACAAGGGGTCACGGCCTTCTTCGCGTTTCAGCGGCTACCTGATGGTTGTGATCGCATCGCTTCTCTTTGGCTTTAATGGGAACCTGTCGCGTCTTCTGTTCGACGAGGGAGTGACACCCGTCACCCTCGTCGAATTTCGCATGCTCATCGGGGGCATCTGTCTGCTGGCTGTGTTGGCCGTAGGGTGGAGAAAAGGATTAAAGCTGCCGCGTCGGCAATGGGGTTGGATTGTGGCGTTTGGCTTATCGCTAGCGATGGTTACCTATACCTATTTTGTGGCTATTAGCCGTTTGCCAATTGCCATTGCACTCGTTATTCAGTTTAGCGCAACTGCGTGGATGACATTGGGAGAAGCGATTTGGCGAAGACGTTGGCCTTCACCGCAAATGTTGCTAGCCTTGCTCTCAACATTTAGTGGCGTACTGTTGCTGACAGAAATCTGGCATGCCAATCTAAATGGCCTGGATAGCATGGGGTTGTTATTTGCCAACCTTGCTCTGATTGCCTATATTTTATATCTTGTACTTGGACGGCGTGTAGGACGTGATATCCCCTCGCTTACTTCAACAACGTATGGTGCATTAGTAGCAGCAGCGTTCTGGTTGTGTGTGCAGCCGTTTTGGGCAATTCCAGCTAGCACATGGACGCTGCATAACTTGTTGCTAATCAGCCTAGTTGGCATTCTGGGCATGGCACTGCCTTTTTCGCTCACACTAGGTGCGCTACGACGAATTGATGCAACCCGTGTTGGGATTGTTGGGATGATGGAACTGGTTGCCGCCGGTGTGATTGCCTACTTCTGGTTGGGGCAGCATCTTGATCTCTGGCAAATAGCGGGAGGGCTGCTGGTGATAGGCGGTGTGACCGCTTTGCAATATGAGAAGCCGCCAATAATAGCATAAGTAAGGAGACCTATTGAGCAATGACACTCGATCCACAAGTCCAAACAGTATTAGCGCAGATTGCGGCGGCTGGCAAGTCGCCACGTTCAGCAATGCCCTTGGCGGAGGTGCGCGCGCTCAGTATCGCGACGGCTGCCGCCCGGAATGGGCAACCGGAGGCCGTTAAGAACGTTGAGGATCAGATGGTTCCTGGTTCTGAGGGAGCTATTCCCGTGCGCGTGTATACTCCTGAAGGGTCTGGCCCTTTCCCTGCACTGGTATTTTTTCATGGTGGGGGTTGGGTCTTGTCAAACCTTGATACACACGACGGCATCTGTCGCCAACTCGCGAAGAAAAGCGCGTGTGTTGTGGTGAATGTGGATTATCGGCTTGCGCCAGAGCATAAGTTTCCTGCCGCACCAGAGGATTGTTTTGACGTGACAGCATGGGTTGCGCAGAATGCAAGACTGCTCAATATTGATCCGAAACGTATCGCGGTTGGCGGTGATAGTGCGGGAGCGGGCTTGGCAACTGTTGTTGCGTTGATGGCACGTGATCGTGGTGGGCCATCGCTGATCTGTCAATTGCTCGTATATCCTGTCACGGACTATCATACGCCTGGAACGCCATCGTATGCTGAGTTGAGTGAAGGATATAATCTATCGCGTGATGATATGGTCTGGTTCTGGTCCCAGTATCTCTCTGATGAGGCGGAGGGGTATCATCCTTATGCATCTCCTCTGCGGGCTGAAAGCTTGCGAGGATTGCCTCCGGCCTTCGTGATTACCGCAGAATATGATTTATTGCGCGATGAGGGCGAAGCCTATGCGGCACGTTTGCAGTCTGAGGGTGTCCCCGTGACGCTAAAACGGTTTCCGGGCATGATTCATGGTTTTTTCAACATGTCTGGTGTGATTGACCAGGGAAAAATTGCCATTGCTGAGGCGGCGGCGGCATTACACGAGGCATTTTCGCATATGTAAGAAGAAAACTTCGACTTCCAAACCGCCATAAAGGGCTAAAGCAAGTCTGAGAGAGCAAGAGCAACGGGAGCGAGCAAGATTTAGCTCGCTCCTGTTGTATGTGAGTTGGAGCTAGCGAATGGTCTGTTCGCGGTGGTTATTGTTGGGTGTAAAGCGGTCCTGGCGATAGCTTTCCTGATACGATTCGGTGACAATGCGACAGATTTCTTGGGGGTTGTCACAGAGGTGCAGGAGAGCAATATCCTCTTCGGTCACTGTCTGGCGCGTGAGCATGGTATTGCGAATCCATGTAACCATGCCTCCCCAATAGGATGAGTCATACAGAATCACGGGAAAGTGATTGACCTTTTTGGTTTGAATGAGCGTGAGGGCTTCAAAGAGTTCATCCATTGTGCCAAAACCACCGGGGAAGATGATGAAAGCCTCGGCATATTTGATAAACATTGTTTTGCGTATGAAGAAGTAGTTAAAGTCGAGCGAGATATCCAGATAGGGGTTCTGTTTCTGCTCGAAGGGCAACTCAATGTTACAGCCGACGGAGCAAGTCCCACCATCTTGCGCCCCTTTATTGGCAGCTTCCATGATGCCAGGACCTCCGCCCGTGATGATGCCGAAGCCTGATTCGGCTAGCCGTTGTGCAGTTTCGACGGCAGCCTGATATGCAGGCTCTTCTGGTTTCAGGCGAGCGGAACCGAAGATAGCAACGGAGGGGGGCAGATGAGCAAGTGCATCAAAGCCTTCGACAAACTCGCTCATAATGCGAAACACACGCCAGGGATCGGTCAGCGTGAAATCGAAGTGCAGCGCGCGATCCAGGGCGTGCTGCTCTTCCTTCATTTGTTCCTGCGGTATCGGCTCTTTCGGACTAACCAGAGGCTGCGTCGGGCGGCTGAGTAAACGTTCGTCCTCTGTCACTGGTTCTTGTGCCCGTGGTGAGCTATAGCGTGGTGATGCTTTGGATCGCCGTCGCTGATTGTAACGTTTATCGTAATTGCGACTCATGGACAATAAAACCTTCTTCCACGTGAGTGAGTTGTTTTTTGAGTATGACCGTGCCGAGCGGTGGCAATGTCAGAAGAATAGAGTGTGGGCATGATTGCCAGAAAATGGGTGCGCTGGGCATCTGTTGTGGGTTGACGAGGCCGCTCCCGCCGTAGTGCAGGTCGTCGCTATTCAGAATTTCCATGTAGGTTCCCTGATGAGGAACACCGAGGCGGTAGCCGTGGCGTGGCACTGGAGTGAAATTGCAGATAAAGACGAGGGTCTCATCATCTTGTTTGCTGCGGCGAATAAAAGAAATGACGCTATTATCGGAGTCGTGGCAGTCAATCCATGAGAAGCCATTGGGATCGCCATCGAGGGAACTGAGGGCAGGCTCTTGCTGATAGAGCTGATTGAGGTCGTGTATAAAGTGCATCAATTGGGCATGATGAGGATCACTGGGGGGGGTGAGGAGATGCCAGTCGAGGCTTTCAGCGAAATTCCATTCGTGCCATTGACCAAATTCGCCGCCCATGAAGAGCAGTTTTTTGCCTGGATGTCCCCACATATAGCCGTAGAATGCTCGCAAGTTGGCGAAGCGTTGCCAGAGATCGCCGGGCATTTTGGTAATCATCGAGCCTTTGAGATGCACGACTTCATCATGTGAAAGTGGTAAAAGGAAGTTTTCGGAGTAGGCATACATCAGTGAAAATGTGATGTTATTGTGGTGATAACGGCGATGAATAGGATCGAGATGCATGTATTCCAGCATATCGTGCATCCAACCCATATTCCATTTATAGGTAAAGCCGAGGCCGCCGACGTAGGTGGGACGTGTGACCAGTGGCCATGCGGTTGATTCTTCGGCGATAGTGATTGTGCCGGGCTGTTCCGCGTAGACAGCTTCGTTGAACTGGCGTAGAAAATCAACTGCTTCCAGATGTTCGCGTCCGCCATATTGGTTGGCAACCCATTCACCGGATTTGCGCATATAATCCAGATACAGCATAGAGGCGACAGCATCAACGCGTAAGCCGTCAATATGGTATTCGCGTAGCCAGAAGAGCGCACTTCCAATCAGAAAGTTGCACACTTCTTTACGCCCATAGTCGAAAACATAGGTGCCCCATTCTTTATGTTCGCCTTTGCGCGAGTCGGCATACTCATACAGGTGTGTGCCATCGAAGTAGCTAAGGGCATGCCCGTCTTTGGGGAAGTGTGAAGGAACCCAGTCAAGGATGACGCCGATATTTTGTTGATGCATATAGTCAACAAAATATTGAAAGTCTTCAGGGGAGCCGAAGCGGCTGGTCGGGGCATAAAAGCCGGTGACCTGATAGCCCCACGAGCCATCGTAGGGATATTCCGTGATAGGTAAAAGTTCGATATGGGTGAAGCCGAGTTCTTGAACATGGTGAGCAAGGGCGGGAGCCAGTTCGCGATAGGTCATATAGCGATCTTCTTCTGCCGCTCCTGGTGCGCCGCGCTCTGGTATATGCCGCCATGAGCCGAGGTGTACTTCATAAATGGAGATAGGTGAACCGAATTGTTGTCGTTGCTCGCGCTCTTGCATCCAGGTGCTATCTTGCCATTGATGTTGATGAATGTCGGTGATGATGCTGGCATTCTGAGGACGTAGTTCGGCGGCAAACCCGTAAGGATCAGTTTTGTCAGCAGAATAGTTATTAAAGCGTGAATAGATAGAGAATTTATAGACTTCACCGATGTGAAGGTTTGCAATAAAACATTCCCAGACGCCGAGGTCTTGGTGGCGCAGTTGCATCGGCGTGATGCTGCGAACCCAGTTATTAAAGTTGCCGATGATGGAGACGGCAAGTGCGTTGGGTGCCCATACGGCAAAGTGAGTGCCTGTGATGCCATTGATAGTACGCTGATGTGCCCCCATTTTTTCATAGATGCGATAATCTCTTCCTTGTCCGAAAAGATACAGATCGAAATCGCTGAAGATAGAGGGTGCATCAGAGATGAGCGTTGGCTGTGTTGTCTCGGGTTGCTGTAATGGTGCTGATTCTGGCATAAATGATATCCTTTACCAAGTGTTATCCATACCCTATGTTAGGATAGCATAGAACGCAAGTATTGCATACCCGCAAGGGTCGCTGGCTGACAAATTACAAGATGGTTAGCTATTATTACTCTATCACAGAAGCATGGAAAATAAAACAGATATTCATGGTGATACGTATATCAAGTGGAATAGAACTCTGTGTTTGCTTAGAAGAAGTATGTTTGTATGTCGTAATTTGCTTCGTGAGGAAGGAAGAACGGGTATGACGCTAGCAATGCAGCAGATCAAGGCGAGTTTAGAAGCCAAACAGGCAGAGTTGCACCAGCAGATAAGTGGCTTGACGGAGGCGCATCCTATACCTGTTGGCCCAGTAGAAGCCAATGAAGGGCCACAGGATTTTGAGGAAGTCGCGGTTGATTTTCTGGAAATGCAGCAAGAGCAGTCGATCATGGTGAACGAGCAGGCCCTTTTGGCAGAGGTGGAAGAGGCCTTAAAACGCATTAAGCAGGGAACATATGGCATATGTGTGGTGTGTGGTCAGGCTATTCCAGAGAAACGGCTGGCGGCAATGCCTTGGGCGGCACGCTGTGTGAA
>DAICZM010000166.1 GCA_027311145.1 Ktedonobacterales bacterium | reverse complement strand
ATACAGAGGGGTCGGGGGATGTCAGGACTGCGTATGAAAGAGCCTCTTCCCATCCCTGGCGTGTGATACGAACCGCGAGAATCATTTCTTGAGCAGATTTCAATCCCCAGTTGCGTCTTTCCATGAGCCACAAGAAGGAAGGTTTGATCCAGGTCATTCTCGTGAATGAGAAGGGAGCAACAAAGCGATTGTTGCGCAATGCTGGCAGGGCAATCGCTTTTGAATATGCCTGATAAACGACAATTGAGTTGTGATCGTAGCTCGCACGAATCTGGTACTCATCCATAGTTGGCCTAAAAAACCATTTTATTTTGACATCTGCTCGATTTCTGTTCGCACCCGTTGCATTTCACTATTGAGTTGCTGAAGCTGCTCCTGCATGGTGGCCGTTTTTTGTTGCTCGGCACGAATGAAGCGCGTGTAGGGAGCGATGGCGTCCTGGACACGATTGAGGGCGTTATTGAGTTCTTTCTGAAATTGCTCGCTCATCGCGGCGCGTAAGCGTGTGCGTAGTTCTTCCATTTTGCCATCAAAGGCTGTTTTGGCGCGTTTGCGGCGGGCGGGAATGAGGTAGAGGCCGAGACTGAGCAGAGCTACGCCGGCCAGGATGCCACTCACATCGGCGGCAGCGGTTCCAACAAAGGCAACAATTGCTGCTCCCAGGCCGATGCCGCCCGCCCCTGCCAGAGCGGCCTGGGCAACGCTGGCGCGTAACGCTTGCGACAGCTCTTCTGCCTCGGCCTGGCGATCATAGCTTTTGACGACGGTAGAGGCTGTACGGGCTACCGATTGGAGTAGCGTGCGGCGGTCATAGTCAAATTGGCGTGTAACCGAGCCGATCATCTCGTTGTTATTGGCGTTGACGACGCTGACTTTGCGTCTGCGGTCGAGGTACTCCATCACGTCCTGCCAGAGTCGATGCTCGTGTGCGACCAGCCAGTCAATTAATTCCTGCACGGTCTGATCAATGCGAGTTGCGCTATCTCCGATCACGTCGCGCTCGAAGGCGGAGCGAATACGCTCGCTCTGGATGAGTTCGAGAATGCGCGTTAGTTGGATGGTGTCATCGAGAAAGCGGTCACCGCGCCCTCGCATCTCCAAGACGATGTTTTCGATCTGACTGAGACGATGCTGAAAGTTTTGCTGCATGTCTTCGCGATAGAGGCGCAGTTGCTCGTCAATTGTACCCATGGTGCGTGCATCTTCAGCTAACAAAACGGCACGTTGCTGGACAGTCTGTTGCGCCTCGGTGAGCATACGTTGCATCACGCCGAGCGGGCTGAGGAGTTTCAGACGCACGCGCTCCTTCTCATCTAGCGTGTAGAAGAGAAACTCTTCCAAGACGCCGAAGCGACTGCGTTCCCAGAGTTCAATCGCATTATGTCCAACGGCGGTGCGCGATTGTTGTGCTAGAAGGGCAGAGACGGGGATGATCTGAGGTTGGAAGCCGAGCAGTTGTTTGCAGTTGTCGCGTACAAAGTTGATGACCTTTTGGATGTCACTCTGAGAGCGCAACAGGTCAAGCTTGTTGAGGATGATGACAACCTTTTTGCCCCATGTGCGAATGCGCTCTAGAAAGAGCCGCTCGCTTTGTGTAAAAGGGCGATCAACCGAAGTGATGAAGAGGATTAGATCACTGCGTGGCACGAACTCGTCGGTAAGTTGCTCATGTTCGCGCAAAACGGCATTGACACCTGGCGTATCGACAAAGCTGATCTCGCGCAGGAAATCGGCAGGGTAGGTGATTTCGAGGATGCCATGTGTTGGTTGTCCTTCGCTGCGTTGCTCGCCATAGCGTAGTATCGTGATCTGGTGCGTGGTGGGAATGACCCCCTCTTCTAAAACATTGTCATGGAGGAGGGCATTGATGCAGGCGGATTTGCCGGCATTAAACTCGCCTACGATGACCAGCAGAAAGAGATCATCTAGTGCCGTGGTGATTTGACGCAGCGTGGCTGCGTAGGCATCTGCACCCTCAAAGCCAGTAAGGCAAGTTTGCAATTCTTGCGCGATAGCGCGCTCTTTTTGTAGGAGGGTGCGCTGCCGCTCCTGTAAAACGACTTTTGCCATTCGTGTCCTCTTCAGTCGAGAGAATAGGTGTCGATAAGACGCTGGATCGGCGTGTTGTGAGGTCTTCTGTTATCATAACGAACAGCACTATGCATCAGCTACGAGAAGATATTCTCTGCTGATTGCTCAGGCACAATCACTTTGAGAGCTTTGTCGGCAACCGTAATAAGGGTTGGTGGGTAGCCGCTCCTGATATGCCCGGCAGGGTCGCCATCGAGCTGCATGGCGACTGTATGCGGCAGACGTATTTTCAAGGTTTTGCAGGTTTCGTAACGCAGTCCATCGTCACATTTGGCATTCCAGGTATATTGAATGGCCCCTCCATAGAGGCGTGTATTGCCGATGATGATTTGTAATGCGCGTGTTTTAATAACACGCCCGTCAAGCTGTAGGAATAGGCGAAAGCCGGGGTAGCCCAAACCCAACCATGTACCAATCAGCAGGTAGCCCAATACACCGAGGCGTTTGGCTGGCTTACGCTCAATGGCATGGGTGACTTCGCCATCAAAACCGATGCCCGCCATGAGAAGAAAATAGCGATCCTGTACCTGGCCTAGATCAACGCGGCGTGTCTGCCCGTGCAGAAGAACCTCTCTGGCTCCGGCGTGATTGAAGGGAATGCCTGTTTCACGTGCCCAGACGTTGACGGTTCCGTTTGGCAAGACGCCCAGGGCGGTCTCGCTGTAAGCTAATTCCTGAATAATCTCATTAATAGTTCCGTCGCCGCCAGCTGCAATCACGATATGCAGACCATTGGCCACAGCCTCACGCGCTAGACGCCGCGCATCGCCGGCTGCTTGGGTGAGGCAGAGCGAAATATCCCATCCATGTGCGCGTAAAACCTCTAGCGTTTCCGCGAACTCGCGTTCGTGCTGGAGGTAACTACCGGAGGTAGGATTGGCAATAATCATGGCAGTGGTCTGAAGTGATTGTGCGTCTGTTCTTTCTGATGTGATCTCTTTTTGCATTGTTGCCTGTTATTCTCTCAAACATTCAAGGGTTGAAAATAGTATCTTTATTGTAGTACGGCACAAGCTAGTATAAGGTTACGCCAAATTTTATGGAACGGAGCGTGAGGCATGATTGTCGGCTTGTTGTGGTGTGCTAATACCTGGTGGCAGCGTGAAAATGAAACAGCTACCCTCGCCGAAAATACCTGAACTCTCGGCCCAGATTTCTCCATGCATGGCTTGTACCAGTTGTTTACTGATATACAGCCCCAAGCCCGTGCCCCGTTTTGTGCCTGAGAGGTCGCGTTTGAGACGTACAAACTTCTGGAATAGCAGATGCATTTCGTTGGGTGGGATGCCGGGACCATAATCGCGTATCTGAATATGGACTTGTTGTGGGGCGATAGCAGATTCAAGGCATATTGGCTCTGTGGGAGCTATCTCGGCATCAACTGTTTGTGTGTAAGCACTGATGATGACAGGGGTTTGCGGTGGTGCATACTTGAATGCATTGGAGATAAGGTTGCGCAGTATTTGACGCACATATTGCCCGTCAGCTTGTACGGAGAGCGATGTGGGAATTTCGATCTGAATGGCATGTTGCTCGCGCTGACGTGGGTCAAAATGATCGATTTCTTCGCGCACCACTGTGACCAGTGAGAGTGACTCTTGTCTAGGTGGGCGCATGGAATCTTCACTGTAGTTGGCATCAAGAATCGTGTTGACGAGATTGAGGAGTTCTTGACAGCCATCGCGCGCATTTTTGAGAAAAGTTTGCTGGGTTTCTGTATCAATCCGCTCGTCATAATCGCTCAGCAGCTCGATATAGCCATAGACTTCCGTGAGTGGCGTGCGTAGCTCGTGGCTGACATTGACGATAAACTGATCTTTAATCTGGTTTAGCTGGCGTTCCTGCTCATATGCTAGAGCTACCTGCCGATCAGCGATAATTCTTTCCATCATTGAGTTAATGCCAGCAGAGACAACTGCGAGTTCGTCGTGTCCCACGATGGGGAGGCGCATGTCTAATTCGCCCGCCTCGACTGCTTTCATCACGCGCCGCAGTTGGTTGAGCCGCTCGGCAAATGTCCAGGTAATCACCACTCCGATTAATGCAACCACAATAAAAGCAATTGTTGTGGTAATAATGGTTCCCATGAACTGGTTGGTATCTATCTGGGTATTGTGAACGGCTGCTGCAAGATTCTCATTGAAATGGATCAATGATCGTAGTGCGCTGAGGGCATCTGCTTGTAGTGGCTCGGCCTGAATGCGCTCGACCTCACGCGCCTCGGTGATATTGCCCGCGTCAATTTCTAAAATGATCTGTTTCTGGGTTGCGTCGTAGGTCATCCATGTGCGTAGCGCGCTGCTTGCCAAGGTACTCTGTGTGGTCACCTGTGTTTGGCGCGTTGTGCTGGGCAACAAGGTGGTATCGTTGCTGTTGTGTGCTAACAGTTCATGGGCGACATAGGCTCGTATGAGTATATCGTATTGTGTGGATAGACGGGCAACAGCGGTTTTTTCTGTCTGAATAGTTTCTGCTGATGAATTTGGTGTGTTGAACTGGTTGATCAAGTTATGCATTTCTGAGTCCATCAGTTGCAGATAGGTCGCGTTATTCTCAAGATGAATATTTGACTCCAGGAGGTGGTCATAGAAATCTGACTCGTTACTCAACATTTGCGCGTGCTGAATACTGGTGATACCTGAAAGCAGTAACATGATAAAGGCGGTGAGAAGGAAACCCAGGACTAGACGCACGACAATGGGAATATCGAAGAGAAAACGCCCCTGGTGAGCGAGGGTCGCAATAGAGAATATGCGTCGTGTCTGTTCCTCTTCGGGCATAGGACGATGAGGTGTATGGGCTGTTTTCACGACGAAAGACCTTCCTCTAGCCGAATAGCGTTTTCCTGGCGGGCCGCCCGCTCAAATGAAAACAAGGGAACAGAAAAAGAATCTAAGAAACTCTTGTATCAGTATACCATGTGGTCCTTCACATAGTATACTGATGTGACCTCTTGACCTCTTGCTCAAAGTATTTAAGAAAAGACTGAGAGAAATCTTAAAAACGGTACTTCTGTCTGAGATGGCTCCTCAAAGGCCAACCTAGCAGGGCTGCTTGCGATCAATCGACGCGTGGGACACGGGCAAGTATTTCGGCAACTACTTCATAGTTGCTCGTGCCAAGACGCTCAGCAACCTGCTCTGCTGTCAGACGTGCATGGCCCTGCCGTCCAATCAAAACCACTTCGTCGCCCATACGCACTGATGGGATGTGTGAGACATCAACCATACATTGATCCATGCAGACGCGTCCAAGCAAGGGTGCTTCCTGTCCATGTATCAAGACACTGCCCCAATTTCTAGGGGCGCGTCGGAAGCCATCAGCATAGCCAACGGGAAGAACTGCGATGCGCGTTGGGTGTTCGGTGATAGTGGTACAACCATAGCTGATACACTCGCCCGCCGGAATCCATTTGACCTGTGCAACCTGCGTTTTGAATGAGAGTGCAGGCTGAAATCCATCAGGCAAACAGACATCCAGCGACGGGTGCATGCCATAGATGGCGATGCCGGGGCGTACCATATTAAAATGTGCTTCGGGCATACTTAGTATGGCGGCACTGTTCGCTGCGTGAACCAGAGGCGGACGCAAACCCTGCTCATCGAGCCGTTGTAGTAGCTGCTGAAAGCGTGTCAGTTGTCGATGGGCATGGCTCTGGTCTGCACTGTCCGCTGTTGCGAAATGGGTATAGATGCCTTCCAAGGTGAGCGCAGGTAACGTATGTATGGCATGTACGAGGGCGAGTATATCGTCAACCTGCTCGGCACGTACACCCAGGCGACTCATGCCTGTATCTATTTTGATATGCACCTTGACCGTTTTGCCTAAGGCTTGTGCGGCCCGCGAGAGTGCTTGTGCCGACTCTAGTGTGTAGAGCGTTACGGTGATATCCTGGCGCACTGCTTCGCGCATTTGCCAGAGTGGGACATAGCCAAACACGAGGATGGGCGCGCTAATCCCCGCTTCGCGCAGTGGCGTCGCCTCGCTGACTGTGGCCACGCCGAGCATACTTGCGCCGTTGTGTAGTGTTGTCCTCGCAACCTTGAGGGCACCATGCCCATAGGCGTCGGCTTTGAGGCTGATAAGGACCTGTACATGTGGTTGCAGTAGGGTTTTAATCTGGCGTGTATTGTGCGCAATTGCGCCCAAGTCGATTTCTAGCCATGTTGGTCGCTCGGCACGCATGACGACAATTTGTTTCCAAGCAGGGGTTTGTCGCACCAACTCTTCGGGTGCTTGTGTGGACTGGGCGAGCAGTTGCTCTGTGACACGTTCCATGCGTGTTTGCTCAGAGCCTTTGATGAGGATGGCGGTGGGTGCTGATTGCTGTGTAGATGTGGTGAGCAGGTGGAGCGCGGCTTGTGCCGTATCCTCGTGGGTCACGGTTTCAATGACGCGCTCTGCGGCCAGACCATGGTTGCGGGCTGTTTCTGCGATGAGTGACGCATGTTCGCCGCGTGTGATGAGATAGTCAGCAGTATGCGCAATCGCGCGTCCAACCTGACGATGCGCTTCGTCCTCGTAGGCTCCGAGTTCAAGCATATCGCCGAGGATGGCGATCCGCTTTCCTGCTGGCAAGGCTTGGAGTGTATGCAGGCCTGCAAGCACAGCCGCAGGTGCAGCATTATGCGTATCATCGAGAAGGTGGCTTGCGTGTAGTCCGAAGAGCGGTTTAAGGCGTCCGGGCAGAGGCGAAATGTTTGTGAGGGCCGCACAAATCTCCTCACTTGTCATGCCACATTGCTGCGCAACCGTATAGGTGGCGAGCATGGTAGCGATGTGATGCGCACCCAAAAGATGCGAGCTGAGTTGCAGTAACTCTCCCTTGTGTGCAGGATGCGGTAGCACGCAGCTGGTACCTGTCCAGGTAATGCTCACGTCACGTGCCTGTGCTGGTGTGAATGGCACTCGTGTGATGTGCCCCTCAAGGGGTGCCACCTGGGCACGAACCAGCGGGTCGTCTTGGTTGAAAATAGCAGTTCCCCCTGGCGGCAGTGCGCGTAGCAGGGAGCCAAGTTCGTTGGCGAGATGCGTCAGCGAACCGAAATATTGCAGGCGTGTGGGGCTGATGTTGGTCAGAACGCCGATGTGTGGCTGTGCAATACGACAAAGATCGCTGATCTCGCCGGGATGGTCGCATCCTAGTTCGAGAACAGCGTATTCGTGGCGCGCCTCAAGTCGCCCAAGCGAGAGTGGTAGGCCAAGCAGGTCGTTATAATTCTGCCAGCTTCTAAACGTCGGGAAATGGCTGGCAAGCACTGTCGCGATGGCTTCTTTCGTGTTGGTCTTGCCAGTACTGCCCGTGATTGCAATGACAAGAGGATGCCAATAGGCGAGAATGAAACGGGCATAATGCTGTAACGCGAGCCGTGTATCTTCTACGACCACCGTTGTAATCTGTGCTTGCTCAAGAGTCTGTAGCGTTACCTCTGGGAGCGCATTGAATGTGCGCGCCTCAACCAGCAGAGCAGATGCCCCGCGCTGTGCTGCATCGAGCAGATAGTCATGTCCGTCGCCTCGTTCGCCGCGCACTGCGACAAAGAGTTCGCCGGGGATGAGTTGGCGTGTATCGTGATTAAAGGCGTCAAAGTAGCTGCGTGTTCCACTATAACGCACGCTGCCTTGCGTTGCTTCTAATAAAAGGTTAAGATAGATCATGCAAAATTTCCCTCTAGCGATATTTCATGACTGGCAAGAGAGGTCATTCTTAGTAGTCATCATACTGCATAAACGCAAGCCATGTCAGCGTTTGTAGAAGGGGCGTTGGCTTTTTGTATTGCTATTGTTTTGTTGTGGGGGGGATTCCCTATGTTCGTAGACGGTGAAGTTCTCTCTGGTCTGTATCGTCAGCGCATAATGCGTCTGATACTATTATTTGGGCTGTTGGTATTTGCGGGATGTGGCACACCCAACACGCAAACGCCTATGCTACGTGGACGTCTCTCAATAGTTGGCTCAACAGCATTGCAGCCGCTAGCGACGAAGGCGGCGGTACTTTTTCAGAAATTATATCCTCAAGTGCATGTGGATGTGCGCGCTGGCGGAAGTGTAGACGGGTTGAACGCGGTGACAAGTAATGCTGCAAATATTGGCGATTCGATTATCTATGCTGATCTGGCTTTGTATCCCGACCCAAACCTCACCGATCATATTGTCTCGGTGATCCCTTTCGCGATTATTGTGAACCGCGATGTCTCAGTGACGAGCCTGACTACACAACAACTGATGGATATTTTTGCAACCGGCAAATATCAAAATTGGCATGAGTTGGGTGGTCCATCGCTCCCCATCGTCCCCATCGTTAGCCCGGCCACGGCGGGTGTGCGAGCCATTTTCCATCGGTATGTTTTAGAGGGGAACAATGAGCAGTCTGGTCTGCTAGCGGCAGCGACTGCTGATGGCGTTCTTCCTATAGTGGCTGAGACCCCAGGAGCGATTGGTTATCTCGCCTTGCCTTTACTTGATGCCAGTGTGCGTCCTGTCGCGATCAATGATCAGCAGGCGAGTGCTTATAGCGTTGAGGCGGGCATTTATCCTTTTTGGAGCTATGGGCATATGTACACACTGGGTGATGATAGTCCACTGCTTGTAGCATACTTGAATTTTATGCTGGGGAATGAAATACAGCATTTAGCACAAACCTTGCATTACATTCCCGTTTCAGATGTGAAACCGACTTCATGAGGGGCGAACAGAGGTTCCGAAGCATGCGCCCCGGTTCACTTGCTGTGCCATTGGGTCGAGAGTAAGCTGACAATTGTGTGGCTCAAGTGTAGAGCTTGGAGCCTGCGCTAGTTGACGTTGCTTGTGGGGTCGATGGTGGTCAGTGGGAAGCGGAACTTTTTGTCAGCGTGCAACGTTTTAGCTATGAAACGCGACTGATGCATATCTCATTGCGCGCTCTACCTCGATAGGAGCGGACGCGAGGGCGTTGAAATGCGGAGTCGAAGTACGTATACCATTGTGGAGGAGTTTTTCATGGATACAAACTATAGCACTTATCGAACAAGATGGTTGTCATTTCCTGGCATAATGTGTATTGGCATTGCTCTTGCTCTCCTGCTAGCCGCTTGTGGTTCAAGTGGTAGTACCT
>DAICZM010000165.1 GCA_027311145.1 Ktedonobacterales bacterium | reverse complement strand
TATTTAGGTGGGAGGCTAGGGAGGTCTGAGATATGGATGAGGATGTTTTCGTGTTGCCCTCTCTGGTGCTTATGCAGGAGTATGAAAATAATTGGGAACAGTATTTGGATGCCATTTACCGACTTTTCTGCCGTGATTTTGTCCACCCGAAGCCTAAATTTGAACAAAAACCTTTTCGACTAAAACGTCATCCGCTACAACAAGGCAAAGAAGCGACATTTTGGCATATTATCAGCGAAGGAGAGGTTGAAAGTGAGCGCGTACCCGATTTGCGCCGCTGTGAAAGAATTCTTTGGCCTCGCGTTATTATCGAGAATATGGCATCTAACAACGTAAAATGTTGGAGAAATGAGCGCAAAGGAGAAGGGAGAATAGTTATTGCAACGCTCGATTTTAGCTATGTTGTTATTTTAGCTGATCGTGGAGCGTATGTCCTTCTCTGGACTGCTTATTGTGTGGAACGAACACATCAAAGACGCAAACTACAACGTGAGTATGAGGCTTATCTAGCGAGAAAAGACTGATGCCGTCCTCTATGGGCGGCATCGTTACTCCTTCTACACGTGGCAGATGAGCTATGTTTATCTAATAGAATCATACCAGAAAATTATCAGAAAATCAAGTTATTTGGCGATGATCACAGAACTAAAGTTCTATTTATTTTGTTCCCCTACTGAGTGTACAATAGCATCATGCAAAATGAACTTTTAGCCTGGTTTGCACGCGAGGGTTTACTCCTTACTAGCGTCATTACCGCTTCGGATGACCCTGAACACGATGAAATAAAAATAATCGTTAAAGCTCCCGTGTTGGCACTCAGTCGCGCCGACAGCGATTTCCGCGAGTGCCCCGACCCGGTGCTTTTCGGCTATCCAGAGTCGAGCCTGGAGATGATGGTACTCGAAGATATGCACCAGTTCGTGTTCAGTTGGTTCGAGCGAGCCGTTGCTGCTGGTATGGCACGCTGCTTCGTCTGTAACAAACTACTCGTGCCCAATGACGAGAAGCCCTGGGATGCAGTCTTTGTCTCCGAACAATTTTATTGCTGGCTGCTGCTGCATTTCGACTGTAAACGCTATCTGGCGCGTGACCTCAAGGGGCGCAATCCCTTTGAGGTGCAGACGCAACCACCTGAGTTCTTCGACTTGTCTGTTGAATGAGCATTATAGGATAGAGCAGAAATATGGATAAAAATCAGCTTGCTCACTTACTAGAAGAGATCGCCACCTTGATGACACTTAAAGAGGGCAGCAACCCTTTCGAGGTGCGAGCTTATGAGAATGCGGCACGCGCTGTTAGTGCGCTTGATGGCGATCTCGAGCAGTTGGTGCGCGAGGGCAAACTCAAAGGCACGCCCGGCATTGGCTCAACTATGATTAAACGCATCGAAGAGGCCGTGACGACAGGCAATATTGCCTTTTACGACGAGTTGCGCGTCAATACGCCAGCAATCAAGCTGGAAATGTTGCGCATTCCTGGCCTTGGCCCCAAAAAAATCAATGCCATCTACGAGCAACTGCATGTGCAGAGTATCGCTGAATTGGAACAGGCGTGTCAAGAGGACCGTGTGGCCCATTTACCCAGTTTTGGCAAGAAGACACAGGACAATATCCTGCGTGGCATTGCTCAACTTGCGCAACATGCCGACCGTTTTCTTTATCCTATTGCCGAACACGAGGCCGAGCAGATTCACGCCGCCCTGAGAACCTTGCCGCAGATTGTGCGTTTACAGATCGCGGGCAGCCTGCGCCGCCGTCGTGAAACAGTCAAAGATATCGACATGGTGGCAAGCGTTGCTGATGCCGCCGGAGACGAGGTGCGCCGTACCATCATGGACTTCTTCACCAGCCAGCCCTCTGTGCAGAGCATCACGGGCAAGGGCGACACCAAATCGAGCGTGGTGCTGAAAAGCGGCATCGCAATGGACCTGCGCATTGTCAATGAGAGCCAGTTTCCCTCTACCTTGCATCACTTCACGGGTTCTAAAGAGCATCATATCCCGCTACGGCGGCGCGCGCTCAGTATGAATATGACGATCAACGATTATGGCCTTTTTGCTCTCAAAGATGGACAGGAAACGTTGATTCCCTGTAAAACCGAGGCCGATATCTATGCCGTGCTTGGCCTGGACTATATCGAGCCGGAGCTGCGTGAAGATATGGGCGAGATTGAGGCGGCCGCGCAACACACACTGCCCACGCTTATTCAAGAGAGTGACTTGCGCGGCGTGCTGCACGCGCACTCGAACTGGAGCGATGGGCAGAACACGATGCGCGAGATGGCGGAGGCATGCATTGCGCGTGGCTATGCCTATCTCGGCCTGACCGACCATAGCAAGGTCGCCGCTTACGCAGGTGGCCTAAGCGAGGAGCGTCTGCGTCAGCAAGGCGAAGAGATTGATCGCTTGAATGAAGAATTTGCGGGCCGTTTACGCATTCTCAAGGGCACGGAGTGCGATATTTTGCGCGATGGCTCACTCGACTTCAGCGATGAGGTGTTGGCAAGCCTGGATTTCGTGGTTGCCTCGATCCACAGCAATTTCAATCTCCCCGCAGAAGAGCAGACGCGCCGTATGCTGAAGGCCATCGCCAATCCCTATGTCGATATCATCGGTCACCCGACAGGACGCATCCTGCTGGGGCGTGCTGGTTATGATCTGAATGTCGAGACCATCATCGACGCGGCGGTCGCACATGGCGTCTGTATAGAGATCAACTCGCATCCCTCGCGCCTGGACCTGGATTGGCGTTTCCTGCGTAAAGCACGTGATAAAGGCATGAAAACCTCTATTAACCCTGATGCCCATGCTGTCACGGGCATTAACGATATGCGTTATGGCGTCGGCATGGCGCGCAAGGGATGGTTGCGTGCCCGCGATGTGCTAAACACGATGGAGACCGAGGCCCTGTTGGCCTATTTGCGAGCGCGACGGACGCGATAACCTTTAAACCTTTTTACGGACCTTAGACGTATAGTGTATAATGGTCTTTGGCGAACTCGTAGTACGAAACCCCGTAAAAAGGTTCCGTAGAAAGGAAGAGAGACATTATGGCCCAACAGACAGAAGTCGAGGTTGCCCCTCGCTTGGTCACGGGCAAGGCCAACAACCGTTTGCGCAAGGAGGGATTGATTCCCGCCAATATCTTCGGACATCATCAGGCATCACAAGCCATTCAGCTTGCGGTGGCGACCTTTGATCGCTTGCGTCGTAGCCATGCCGCTACCAATATCCTTGCCTTGAAGTTGCCCGATGGAAGCATACAGACCGTGTTAATCCGCCACGTGCAGCGCGATGCGGTCGCTGATAAGGTGTTGCATGTCGATTTCTTCCGTGTCGGCATAGAAGAACGCATTAAAGTAAAATTGTCACTCCGTTTTGTGGGTGAGGCTCCTGCCGTTAAGCTTATCGGCGGGGTCCTGCTGCATCAACTTGATGCTCTGGAAGCAGAGTGTCGTGTTGGTGATATCGTAGAGTATCTCGAAGTGGATGTCTCTTCACTCGTGCAAATTGACGATACTATTCATGCGGGCGATATCAAGTTACCCGAGAGCTACAAACTGCTTAATGAGGCCGACGAAGCAGTGGTGAAAGTAGCAGAGACGCGCGCTGCGCTGACTACCGAAGCGGAGGCGAAGGCCGAAACTACCCCCACTGCTGCTAGTGAATCGACAACCGGCGCGTAAGCGTAATTGCAGGGGTGTCAAGAGCTAAGACGTAGACACGTGTGACGATGCTAGAAGAGAGTGGTAGATATGCGTATCATGATTGTGACTGACCAGTATCCACCGATGGTTGGCGGAGTTCCTACCGTGACACATGGTCTCGCGGTTGACTTTGCCAGTCGTGGGCATCAAGTCTGGGTGGTTGCTCCTAGTTATGGCAACCGCGATGTGCGCCGCCTTGAAAACAGCAAGGTGCGTGTCTATCGCTTCTCTTCTTTTGAATGGCCTGCGTATGAAGGCTTGCGCATTCCGTTTTTGCCGTTTGTGCCTGTGCGCAATCTGCTGAAGCGCAGTGACCCCGACATCATTCATATCCACTCTCCAATCGTTCTGGGCAATATTGCGCAACTGCTGGCTGGCGGTTTGCGCAAGCCGGTTGTTGTGACCAATCACTATCTGCCCATTAACATGAGCCGCTCGTTAAGTGCTGCCCCACTCTTTGGTAAATCCTTTAGTGACATTAGCTATTCCTATCTAGTGCATTTTTGTAATCGTTGTGAATATGTGACTGCACCCACGCAAACCGCATTAAACCTGCTATACGAGCATGGTCTCCATGCGCCCGCACAAGCCATTTCTAATGGCATCGATCTGGAAAAATTTACGCAAGGTATACCTGATCCCCATATCCGACGGCGTTTCAACCTCCCTGAGGACCGTCCTCTTGCCTTGCATGTCAACCGTTTAAGCGAGGAGAAACGCATTGATGTCTTGCTCGATGCGGTTGCGAAAATACGGGGCAATGGCCATCTCGCGCTCGTTGGTTCTGGCCCAGCTGAGGCCGAACTCAAAGCGCAGGCTGCGCGCCTGGGTCTGAGTGAGCGTGTTAGTTTCCTCGGCTATGTGCGCGATACCGATTTGCTGGCATTGCGCCGTTCCTCTGAATTATTTGTGATCCCCTCAGAGGCCGATCTGCAAAGCCTGGCAACGATGGAGGCTATGGCTTGCGGCTTACCCGTCATCGCAGCGGATGCTTATGCTTTACCTGAACTGGTTCATCATGAAGAGAATGGCTTCCTTTTCCAGCCGGGCAATAGCGATGAGCTTGCCCACTATCTTGATCTGCTTCTCGCTGATGCCGACCTGCGCGCACGCATGGGTATAGAGAGCCGCAAAATTATTGTCACGCATGACCGCGTACAGGTTCTGGACCAGTGGGAAGCACTCTATCGCCGGCTTTCAATAGAATTTATTGAGGCGAAAGAACGCAGACAGCAGATGCGCATGTTACGTAAACGCCCCGGCTATGTCACACCGTCTGCCTATCGTCCCCGTATTCGGCGCACAGGCGACCTCGGCTTTGATAAACCCACACGCGGAGTGACCAGACAGCAATAACCTCGTTCATCAACAGGTACGCATCATCTCGCAAAACTGTTATAATGCAGACAACAAGAATATGTTAAGGATAAGAACATGCACTGGTTAGAATTGACTGTCCAGACACATCCCGAAGCGGTTGAGTCGGTCAGTGAACTGCTGAGCCGCTATACTTCAAATGGCATTGCGATTGAGCAACCGATAGAATTGATTGATGAGGGACAAGAATATCGCGTGCTGACGGGCCGCCCCGTGCAGGTTCACGCCTATCTGCCGATAGACGGCAACGAGGAAGAGGGGCGTCAGCGCATTGCCGAGGGCCTCTGGCATTTGCGCAGTCTGGGTGAGCATTTTGTGGGTGAGTTGCAGACGCGCATCGTCAAGGACGAGGATTGGGCCAATGCCTGGAAAGACTACTACTTTGTGACGCATATCGGGAAACGTCTGGTCATTCGCCCATCGTGGCGCGAGTACACGCCCAAAGATGGTGAAGTGATGATTACACTCGACCCTGGTATGGCCTTTGGCACGGGCCTGCACCCCACAACACATATGTGCCTGGAACAGGTCGAGCTACGCACGCAAGCGGGGATGCGCGTGCTGGATGTTGGCACGGGTTCAGGTATTCTGGCAATCGCGGCGGCCCGTCTGGGCGCGGCCCACGTCTACGCCATCGATAACAGCAGCGTGGCGGCGGAGAGCGCGCGCGCCAATGCCGAGATGAACGATCTGAGCGATAAGGTCGAAGTCGTGCTGGGCATTCTCGACGAACAGGAGGCTACGCGCATGGCGGGTCAGTATGATCTCGTCGTCGCCAATATCATCGCGCATATCATCGGCTCCATCGCCCCGCAACTCGCGCAGGTGCTGGCTCCAACGGGCTTGCTAGTCGTCAGTGGTATTATTGAGGCGCGCCGCCAGGATGCCGAGGGTCCGCTACTCGCCGCTGGTCTGGAACTGGTTGAGGAGCAGCATATCGACGATTGGTTTGCCCTCGTCTATCGCAAGCGAGTAGCCTAACCATGCATCGTTTCTTCCTCACCGATATACCCGCGCACGCAACATTGCAGGCTGGCACGTCGCTGGCTTTACCTGAAAAAACGGCGCATCAGGTGCGTGATGTCCCGCATCTCACCGTGGGCGAACAACTGATACTATTGGACAATAGCGGCGATGAGTGTGTCTGCGCGATTACAAAAAGCGAGCGCAAGCTGGTCGCGCTTGAGGTTCTTGAGCGGCGCGCAGGCAAGGCGGAATCGCGTGTGCGCCTGACGCTCTGTCAGGGCTTGCTGAAATCGGCGCGCTTCGAGTGGATTTTGGAGAAGGGCACAGAGTTGGGCGTGACGACTTTTGCGCCCGTGCTCTGTCGCCGCTCGATGGCAGGCTTAGAGGAGGCAGGACCCGCCAAGCAGCAACGCTGGCAGCGCATCATTCAGGAGGCGACGGAGCAGTGTGGACGCGCCCGTCTGCCCGTGCTGCAACCGATTCGCCCACTTATGCACGCCCTGGCGGACTTGCCCCCCTACGCCATCGCCCTGATTCCCTGGGAAGAGGAGCAGGGGCGCAGCCTGCGCGCAGCCCTGCGTGAGGCGCAAGCGGCTCAAACAGAGAAAAACGGTCCGCTCGATGTGTTCGTCTTTATCGGGCCAGAGGGTGGTCTGCTGGCGGACGAGATCAAACTGGCGCAACGACACGGTGTGCAGGCCGTCACGCTCGGCTCCCGCATCCTGCGCGCCGAGACAGCAGCCCTGGCAGCAGTGGCGAATGTGCTGTACGAGTTGGAGTAGTGGAGCAAGGCGACCGCGAGGGTCGCCCCTACAATGATACGATGCCTGTTTTACCCGTCTTCATAGTTGCACCTGTAAGTTCTTCTATAGTAGGCGAGTCCAGTGTATGTATGACTACAGTATACCCTAACGGACTGAGCTTGTTCAATTGGCGTCAGTTCATTACTTATGAGCAGAGACCGTCTGGTTGGCAGTGAATCTGCAGCGGAGTATCAAGGCGCGTGACAGTATTCCCATTGGGCGTCTGCACGGTAACGGTGTACAGCAGGTCATAAATTGCGGGGGAAAGTTGTGGGGAGACGGGAACATAGCTCGTCAATACCCGCTTTGTCCACGTATTCACCTTCTGAACAGGGGCAACCGCGACCACCTGTGCGGAATGATCGGCATGAGAAGCCTTATCCTGTCGTACCCAGGCAATAAAATCATTAATAGTCTTGAAAGGCCCAACCAGTTCTGCCTGGAGACGAATGGGATCTGGTTGAGATGCAGTAACCTGTGGTCCTAGCTGTGGGGTCCATGCGATGGGAATGGTCTTCTGAGAAGTCACTGCACTAAATCCATCTGGTCCTTTATAGACATAGTTTGATGCGGTGTCTGCGAAAGTGCGCAACTCGTGAGCAGGAAACTTCCCATAAGGAGGAACAGCGCCAGTGGCATATGAATGTTGAAGCTGGTTTTGCATCTACATACATTTCCCTTTTTGCGTCTTTTGCGCGGCATACTCGACCTTTGCTCCAGTCAGCCGATCAGCAAAGTCTATCTTCACTGGACATGCGATCTGTGCTGGGATAGTGAATGTGATTTTCGATGATTGCTTTCCTGGTTTAACCGTACCTGTAAACTGCGAAAAGTGGACACCACCTGGCTCACTAGAGGCACTCCAGTTGAATGCAATGCGCGATGTCGCCTTATTTGTCAGCACTATCTGACACACCGTCTGTTGCCCGGGAGAGGCAATACAGATCGCCGTGCCACTTACGGAAGGAGAAGGCGGGGGGCTCCCACATGCGCTTACGAGCAAGATTATGCACAGCAATAACACAAGCACAGGCGTTCTCGTTTTTAGTAGTGACCACATAGGTATCATCTCCATATCGAGGCAAACAACACACTCTCACATCTCATACTATTGGAACACTTGAATATGATTCTTAGAGCGGAATACTAACCAGAATAACGCCAAAAATAGATGTGAATGACTTTGACAAGAAAGTATTACAGTTTGATGATCGTTAACATGAACAGTTACTGGACGACTGGTACACCAATCGACTTTAAAGACCACTTCATGCGATCCTGGTTGAACATCTAACGTACACTGCTCTTTCTCCCGAAGTTTCGCCCTTTTTTCGCCATCTATAGACACCCGATAGCTACGAAGAATACCTACCAATCCAGGGCGGCGTTCAATATGGATAAAACCCTTTGCCATATCGGTATCCTTTCTACCATCCGCCCTTCACTCTCGTGTATCTGAGTGGTTACTATGGTTTTGATTGTCTTGATGCATTCTAAGAAATCTCGACGTAGCGGAATAAAAAAAGATAGCACTAATGACGTAAAGAACAAATCCATAAACCGAAACAGAATGATTGAATGGTAGTGATGGTAGAGAAGGATTCATCCCCAAAACAAAACCAATAATCAGACAAATTACACCCACGAGAAAAGTCCATCCAATAGGGAGCTTTTTCACTTGATCACCTCCGCGATAAGAGCTATCTTACACACCTCAGATCATCATTACTAGGCATATATTACGGTTACCAGAAGCAGACAGGCGTTACGCTTACCGAAAGCAACCAGTTGATATCAATAAATACACCTTTATTGCCACACATGTTGTCATCGAGAGCGGTCATAGCACCTGTAATCCCCCCAATAATTGCACCAATAACACTGCCAGCTGTTGCACCTAAGAAATTACCAACTGCTGCACCAATTGCTCCGCCTACAATGCTCATAGCGATACCAAAATTTTGAGCCATCGGACTATTAATCCAAATTCTCACTCCTCACCAGTAAACATTATAATACCACTGAAAGGCCGTAGATTGAGGCGTCAAGTTGCCGTTAGCATTTTTGTTCACCGTAACAATCCCAACATAATAAGGATGCTGACGTAGTAATGTAGGTAACTGATTAAATTTTGCAACGAACTGATTAACCATGTTTAGTTCGCTCCCCATAAGCACAGTGGTGATTTGAGGGTCTATGGATGCTATTCCATTTTTGATATGAACATATGGATTTGCTTTGGAAACAGTTCTTTCCCAAGCTGTTCCACTAGTTTGTGCCACTTGGACTTGATGATGAAGTACAACTTTCTGAGTATTTCCAGAAGCATGGCTAAACCC
>DAICZM010000164.1 GCA_027311145.1 Ktedonobacterales bacterium | reverse complement strand
GCTTACCTATGCCCATGACCTATTTTGTCGCTCATCCACGTCTACTCGCACAAATTCCCCCCGAGGATTATCCTCTCGTCGTAAAACCCAGCAATGGAAGCTCTTGTCGCGATATTTATCGCCTCAATTCTCCTGCTGACCTGGAGATTTTTCAGACCATCGAACCAAGTGAAAGCTTTTTCCTGGCCCAACGCTATGCGGAAAACAGCGGCTTTGATATCAAAGTCTATGTCACCGGTCGTGAAGTATACGCCGCTATCGCCAAAAAATCCCCCCTCCACACTGAAGTACAGGAAAAATTTATTCCATTGACGCCCGAACTACGCAAACTCGCCCTCCGTGTCGGCAAAATCTTCGGCCTGGACATCTACGGCATTGACGTTGTTGAAACCTCCCAGGGCTACGCTGTGCTTGACATCAACGATTTCCCTAGCTTCGGTGGCGTGCCACGTGCCGTCGTTCGCATCTCAGAATACGTGCTTCATGCCGCAAAACGCGCCGAAATGCAACGCGAGGCCCGCACACGCCGCAACTTGCGCCGCCGGCAAGCTTCTCTCGCCTTGGCCCACCATCTCTCAAACTCACTTACAGATGCAGCGGCTCACTCTCATCTACAAACACTTAGTCCTTCTCTCTAAATTTATTCTTAAGGATATTACAATGCACATTTGTCTCATCATGGATAATCCAGAAACAACTCAGCACCCTGTCATCAGTATCGCCTTGCAGCAATTACAAAAAACTCATACCGTTCGCCTGCTCGACGTGCGCACGCTCACCGCTTCTTCCGCGCTGACCCAAGAACAGAGCCAGCTGCCCGCTGACCTGTATCTCTTGAAATCGCACGCCCCACAAGCCCTGGCTGTCGCTCACTTCCTCGAGCAACAAGGCGCACTCGTCGTCAATAGCTGGGCGGCATCCGTGGCCTGCCAGGACCGCGTTCTCATGGCACAACGCATGCACGAAGCTCATCTTCCCTGGCCCACCACAACCTTCTTTCCTCGTCTCGCCGACGCACTCCAACACCCCGATCAGCTTGCCGCGCTGCATTTCCCCCTAATTATCAAAAGCCACTACAGCCATCGCGGCGACCTCGTGGGCAAAGTCGACAGTAGCGCAGACCTGCAAGCCCTGATGCCACAATGGAGTCAGGAACCCATTGTCCTGCAAACCTTTGCTGCCAGCGACGGCTGGGATATCAAACTCTGGGTCATTGACCAACACGTCTATGCCGCACGCCGTCGCACCCCACTCGAAGCGGGCGCATCAAAAGAAGATATCCCTCTTCCCCCTGCGCACATTCCCGCGGACTGGTTGCAGATCACTCACGAGATCGGGCGCGTTTTCAATCTGCGTCTCTACGGCGTCGATCTGCTCATCACCACCCATGGCCCGATGATTGTCGATGTCAATTCATTCCCTGGCTTTCGTGGCGTTCCAGGTGCCGATACCGCCCTGGTTGCATTAGTCGAAACACTCTTGCAAGAAAGGTTTGGCTCCCAATGACTCTTTCAACCGACACACATCCTTCGATCATGCACTTGCCTGCTATCGTCACCTCACTCTATCAGCAAGTACACATCCCTTTATTGCCCACGTCTGACCCACAGGCTCACGTAGGCCTATTCGTGCGCTACCTCAGACGCAAAGCCGAGCGCGGCCTCGCCGTGATCTATGCCGTCGATGAGCTCCATCATAAGCACACGCATTCGCCCACGCGCACCGTCAGCCTGACCCTCGAAGAACAAGCTCTGCAAGGAACACACATCCGTTTCACGCTCGCAGATGTACAACATGCCACCGTCCAGGTACAGCCCACTGGCGTTCTACAAGCCGCCAGCCTGGGACTCTCACTACAAGCCTTTCCAGCCGATAGCCATCTCACCGCTCTCGCCGCCAGTTGCGATACCACGCCCGGGCAACCACTCTTTGCCGCCTTACAGGAATCCGCCCGGCTCCAACTACACGATGATGCATGGCAACTGCTCACTGCCACCGCAGAGCCTGTCCGCTATAAGCCCACTAGCCGCTGTGTCATCCGCTATCATCTGACCTTACACCATCCCCATACAGACCCACAAGAGCTACATCTGACTATCTTTGGCAAGGTCTATGCCGATGCCACTCAGGCTCACACCGTCCAGTCGCTCCAACAACAACTGTATCAGGAACAAGCTCAACAACTGATTCCACCGTTGTTGCCACGTCCCCTCGCTAGCATTGCATCCCTTGGCTTGACCTTTAACGAAGCCATTCAGCCACCACCAACGTCGACCACACACGCTGACCATCTCTGGTCTACCTTACGCACCGGTGTACGCGCTCTTCAGCCTGCCTTAGAGCGGAAACGCGACGGGCGCATTCTCCGCACCTTCCTGCCAGAGGAGGAGCTCCTGCTCACAGCGCATGCCCTCGCACGTCTCCACCTGAGCAGCGTCCAACCACCGCAACAGACACCTCGCACTGGGGCAAAAGAGGCCAAACGCGCCCTGGAACGCGCCAAGCTCATCGCAGGATGGAACACACCACAGGCCGAGGCAACATTACGTCTCGCACAGTCGCTCGCCCAACAACTCACAGCCTCACAGCCTGACCGCTATCGACCTGCACACGGTGGCTTCAAAGCCAGCCAACTGCTCTTCCATAGCCACCGCGTCTTTGTCGTCGACTTCGATGGTTTTTGCCTCGCAGACCCAGCCTTAGACGTAGGTTACTTTCTTGCATACCTGCGCCCTTCTGGACTCTGGTATCACAAAGCTGGCATGCGTCTCTGGTTTGAACAGGCCGCCGACTTCTTCCGCCATGCCTACCGCAACGCTCTGGCGGCCGCTGGCATGGACCACTCGACCATTGATGGCATCTTAATGCGATCTCGACTCTACGAAGCCGCTCTTCTTTTCAAAATTGCCACGCGCCGGGTCAATCGTCTCAACAGCCCGCGCCCGCAAGAACTTACTGCTATGCTCAACGAAATTGCCACATGCATTGCTGGCACAACAAGTGGGGGTGCATAATGTTTCGCTTTCTCTACCGCAACCTGCGCGGCTATCGCCTTCTCGTCATCTTGACCATGCTTGCAACTGTCCTACAAGTCTTGGTCGCACAAGGCTTGCTCTACGCCGGCAAATATATGCTCGACAAAATTACCGCGCATATCGATCCCAACGTCGGCTTTTTGAATGGGCTGATTACCACACTTGACGCATTCGGCTCTCGCACAGGGCTTCAGCCCACTGAAACCCATACCGTTGTCGGTGTCATTCTCTTCGCCGGGCTGGCCCTCGTCATCTTGGGCCTGGTAACTGGCGTCCTGACCTACCTCCAGCAATATATGGCTTCATTTATTGCCCAAAACCTCTCAGCCAAATTGCGCAAAGATCTCTTTAGCCACCTGGAACGCCTCTCCCTCGACTGGCATGGCAAACAGAAAAAAGGCGATATCGTGCAGCGCGTCACCGGCGATATTGCCAACGTCGAAAAACTTGTCACCGATGGCCTCGTTGATCTACTCGGTGGCATTCTCACCCTCATTACCGCTATCATCGTCATGCTCTCCCTGAGCATCCCTTTTACTATTCTCTCCATCGTCATCGTACCTGCCCTCTTCCTCGTCGTCTTCACATACACACGCAGCATTAAAGCCGCCAGCAAAACGGCCTCCAAAGCTGCTGGTGAGGTCGCAAACGTCGCCGTCGAAGACATTGGAGCTATTACCGTCCTCAAAGCTTTTACCCTGGAAGAACGCGAAGCCATGCGCTTCAAAAAATACACCGATAAAACCCGCGAAGCCGGTTTACGCGCTGGTGGCCTTCAGGCACAATTCACACCCCTGGTGACCTTTCTCGTTGCCACCGGCACTGCCGTTATCACCGGCGTTGGCTACTATGTCTCCGTTGGCAATCCCTTCCACATCCTCTTTATCACCATACCCGCCGCCTCCATCACCGTCGGCACTGTCGCCGTTTTCATTGGTAACGTCAATAACCTCTTCCAGCCCATGAAAGACCTCTCGAAATTAACCAACGTCGCCACTAGCGCAGCCGCAGGCGCAGAACGCATTCAAGAGGTCCTCGATCAGGCTCCTGAAGTCTCCGATAACAAAGCACCCTACTACGGCCCAACTAGACTCAAGGGGGACCTCCTATTTGATAATGTCATCTTTGGCTATGCGAAAGATCGCCCCATCCTCAAAGGCATCAATCTGCACATACCCGCTGGCCGCAAAGTCGCCCTCGTCGGCCTCTCCGGCGGCGGCAAAACCACGCTCGTCAAGCTCATCCCACGCTTCTATGAAATGCAAGATGGCTCTTTGCGCATCGATGGCATGGACAATCGTATGTACCCCCTCAGCATCTTACGCAAAAACGTGAGTATGGTCCTACAAGAGTCGGTTCTCTTCGAGGGCACCATCCGCGAAAATATCGAGATCGGACGCCCCGGAGCCAGCGAAACCGAAATCATCGAGGCTGCCAAAAAAGCCAATATCCACGAGGTCATCATCAATCGACTTGGCGGCTACGACCGCATGTTGCGCGAACAGGGCCGCGATCTCTCCGGCGGCCAGCGTCAACGCATGGCCATCGCCCGCGCCATTTTGCGTGACGCCCCCATTCTCATCCTCGACGAACCCACCGCCAGCCTCGACGTTGAGTCAGAAGCTGAAGTCATGCACGCACTGGACAAACTGGTCATCGGACGCACCGTTCTGATGATCTCGCACCGCCTTAGCACGCTCGGCAATGTCGATGAGATTATTGTCCTCAAAGATGGACGCATTGTTGAACAAGGACCCTTTAAAGACCTCAAACGCAAAGGCGGCATTTTTGCCGCTTTGCTAGAAGAGCAAAACCGTTATAACGTCGAGCGCGAAGGCGAAAAATCGATTCTCCGCTCTGCTTTTGTGGAAATTCCCAAAATACGCGAGGCTCAGCAAAAACCTCCTGTCCCACCTGTTATGCCCATACCACCGCAGCCTATCAATCGCGGCTATGTACCAAACGTACCACCACAGGCTTATGGCAATGGGCAGAGCGGCATGCAAGCCCCACGCCCCACGCCCGTTCCCGCCCCTATGATCGAGAACAGCAATGGCTCCGCCCATGTGCTGATTGAAATAGATGGCAAAATTATCAAGGAACAATCTCTGGACAAACCGCTCCTTACCATCGGACGCCTCTCGGGCAACGATATTCAAATTCCCAACCAGCGGGTCTCGCGTCTCCACGCCAAACTCCATCTGGAGAACGGCACATGGGTGATCGAAGATGCCGATAGCGTCAATGGCTTGCTCTATCAGGGCAACCGCATCGAACGACTTGCCCTACATCATGGTGATCGCATCTACGTTGCACCAACGGTCGCCTTACTCTATAAAAGCCATCCCTAAACACGTCTGCTCCCAACAAGCGCGCTACCCTCTCCACGCGATGCAAGGGTAGCGCGCTCATCTTACTTTTTATCTTCCCCGAAAGGCATCCTTGAAACGTCCTCTTATACGTAACACCATTCTCTGACAGAACAGGATCATACCTCCTATGAGTAATACCGACCCCACAGCAAAATATGCTGAACAAACACTGTTAACCGCCATAACAGGACAAGAAAAACGTGGCATACAGACATTTCGCGCTTTGCGTTACCGCAATTTTCGTCTGCTCTGGATAAGCTTGATTGTTTCATCCGTAGGAACCTGGATGCAAATCGTGGCCCAAAGTTTACTGGTTTTGAAAATCACACACGGTTCCCCCATCGCCCTCGGCATCGTTGCCCTGGCACAAGCATCATCCTTCTTTATCTTCGCCCTGATTGGCGGCAGTATCGCCGACCGTAGCGACAAACGACGTTTCCTGCTCATCACCCAAAGCCTCTCGCTGCTGCTCGCCTTCGTGCTGGGGTTTTTAACGTTAAGCGGCGTCATTCAAGTCTGGATGATTGTTGTCCTGGCCTTCTGCTCAGGCACTATCCTCAGTTTCGATCAACCAGCACGCTCGGCCTTAATTCCAATCCTTGTGCCACGCGCCGACCTGATGAACGCCATCTCCCTGCAATCCATCGTTTTTAACGGCTCTGCTGTCTTAGGGCCTGCCCTGGCCGGTATCATGATTGGCGTCTTCAGCTATCTTGGGCCACTCGCACACATCAACAATGCGCTACTTGGCTATGCCGGGAACTTCTTTTTGAATGGCATCAGTTTTCTAGGCGTTTTGATCGTCCTCTTCCTCTTACGCGTGCCGAAAGATGCTGCCGAAGCAAGCACTGAACGTCGTGGACCATTGCTCGACTCCATTCGCGCCTCCTTGGGTGCTGTGCGCCATGATAGCGTACTACCCTGGGTCTTGTCTGGCTACGGTGCGCTCCTGTTCTTTGGCCCATCGGGAACACTGATCCTCCCCATTTTTGCCACGCAAATCCTCCACCTTAATCCGTTTCAGTTGGGCCTCTTGTTCTCAGCTTCCGGTCTCGGCACAGTCATTGGCGCGCTCATCGTCGCTTCCTTAGGCGATTTCAAACACAAAGGATGGCTCCTGCTCTGCTCTTTCTTGATCTGGTCCGGCGCACTACTACTCTTCGCATTGAGCCAACTGCTCTTCCTTTCCATGATTGCCCTGTTGCTCTTTGGCATCGCCCAGAATGGCGTTGGAGCTACCACCATCACCCTGATGCAAACACGTGTGCCCCCCCAGATGCGCGGACGGGCAATGAGCCTGAATACGTTATTCATCATGGGCGTCCGTCCCCTAGGCGATTTCCCCGCTGCCGCCCTGATTGCCTTGATTGGTGGCCCCTTCACCGTTATCATCTGTGCCAGCATCGTTGGCGGATATAGCCTCTACCTGCTAGTCACCCGCCCTGTGCTTCGAAGTTTATAGGCAAACCCGCCGCAACCAACGCCCTCGACAGCGATTAGCGACCGCTCAACTCGTTTGCGCTGTCGCTAATCGATACCGTAATGCCGCACATATTCGCCATACTCATGCTCAAGATGATACGTGCGCACCAATTCATCCACCTGCTCTTGCAACTGCTGACGTGCCACATGGCCCAAACGCTGATCGAGAGCAAGCGCATGCACCCATCGTTCAAGCGCATCCGTCTGCCGATGTTGCAGCACATACAATGCACCCTCGCGGCGTAATACGGCACAATGCTCCGCCGGAGTATCCAGTTCAACCGCTATTGCCAATCCTTGCGTATAAAAACGTTCGGCTTCGTTGAGACGATGCATCACACGCGCTACATCTCCACGACCACGCAATGCTCGCCCCTCAACCTGCTTCGCTCCCTGCTCTTGGGCAAATGCCTGGGCCTGCTCATAAAATTCTTCTGCCCCCAAGTAGTCACCCTCATCAAAAATAATCGCCCCCAGTGCATTCAAAACCCGCGCCTGATCAACACGATCACCGAGAAGGGCAAAAATCTCTTGAGCCTCTTCATAGGCAGCACGCGCCCTCACCATATCTCGCCGCTCACGCTGCACATCACCCATCGCACGCAAAGCCCAACCGGTCCCACGCTTACTGCGATATTCTCGAAAGAGCTGTAATGCCTCATTGCAGAGCTTCTCTGCGTTTTCCAGCCGCCCCTGATCGGTATAGACGATACCTTTATCGGCAAGAACCCAGGCTTGCTTTTCGCGTAAACCCAACTCGCCGAACAGATGCAATGCCTCCTCGTAATCATTCAATGCCTTTGTATATTGCCCCAACGCTTCACACACCGTACCACGATCTCGCAAGGCAGCAGCACACCCCTCTTTATTGGCAAGATGACGAAAACTTGTCAATGCCAGCTCAAAATGACCCAACGCCGTATAGTAATTGCCATATCCCCGACTCACTTCACCCAAAACAAGTTGCATCCATGCCTCGCCCAAGGCATCACCTACTTCACGGAAGAGCTTCAGGGCCTCCTGCGCATACACACCTGCCTGCTGAAAATTTCCTTCCTCACGAAACAACATCGCTAGCTCGTATAACGTCCAGCCTGCCTCTTTGCGCTCCTGCTGCACCTGATGAAATTCAAGGCTGCTACGCAGATAGGCCTCCGCTTCCGCATATTGACCAAGATGACGATGAATCGCTCCCAGACAGCACTGTATTTGTCCCTCTACCGTTTTATTGCCTAAACGCGAGGCATGCCCACTCGCTTTGCGCAGCATTGCCAATAACTCCGGCACATAGCCACGCCCACCTAATATCCATGAGGCACGCACGGCTATACGCACCGCCTCTTGTAAATCATATGCCTCTCCCGCACCTTCAAGATGCTCAAAGGCCGCAAACCATTCCTCCGGGCTAGGCTGTGGCAAACTCAGGTAATAGCTTGCGACCAGACGATGCACCCGCCTGCGCTCGCTCAGCGGCAGATGGGACAACGCAAAGTAGCGCACCTGCGGATGAATAGTATAGACACGCCCGTCAAATTGAATAAAGGATGCCTGCACCAGTTCATCGCGCGCACCTCGCCAATGCTGTACCAGTTCAGCCGCTCTACTCTCCTCTTCACTAACACGCGCCTCCCGCAAGCTTTCTTCACCCACCACGCTCAAACGCAGTGCATCGCCAGCAGAAGGCTGTGCCGTCGGGGTAACCAACAACATGATCTGCTCGCGGCTAAATGGCAATTGAAAGGCAGCCAGATAAGAGAGCAAGAGCCGCGCTAACGGCGTGAGACGGCGATATGCAACTTCTTGCACCGCCAGAATACCCGCCAGTGGCGTATCACGCAGTTCATCGCGCACCTCTTCTAGCGAACGAGTTGCTGCCTCGGGCGTATACACCTTGCCGTCAATCGAGCGAGCCGTGCCGAAAATCAAGGCCGCCCCTAGCGGATAGCCATCCAACAACGTACAAATCTCGCCCAACACAGCCTGTTGCTTCGGATCATCCAAATGAATACGCTGATCCAAGCCACTGGTTGCCGCGAGATCAGAAAATAGTGCCATCAGATCGGCATCTACCATCTTCTCAACACGATATTCATACCAACGACAATGCGAGCCATCCAGCACCATCATCGCTTCAGGATTCGAGTGCGATGTGACCAGTACAACAACCTCTTGCGGCAGCGAACACAAGAATTGCAGCCACGTTTCTAACTCGATACGCTCCTTGATTTCCTCAAAACTATCTATCAGCAGCAAGCAAGGCAATTCACGGCCCGCCAAAGAATGAAATGTTCCTATCACATTGCGCATACGCAGACGTACATCGGTCGCATAG
>DAICZM010000163.1 GCA_027311145.1 Ktedonobacterales bacterium | reverse complement strand
TCACGAAGGAGATGCGCCAACAACTTGAGCATATTGGACCGGCCCTTCAGGCACTGTGGGCCAGCGGCAAGATCAGCAATGAGCACAAAAAACGCTTGCTCCGCTCGCTCATCTCACGCGTCATTGCAACCCGGTTGGCTCCTGATTGTGTCGAGATCAAAATCGTGTGGATCAGTGGGCATTTTTCGGTGGCACAGGTGATCCCTCCGATCCATCGGCAAGCGGATGCGAGCAAGTACGAGGAACTGGTGGCACGTCTCGACGAGTTGAGTGGGCAGGGACTTACCGATCCGGAGATTGCCCAACAACTCACCACGGAGGGCTTTCACACGGCCCGCCGATTGGCCGTCACGGTTGGCACCATTCACAAGCTACGCAAGAACCACGGCCAAGTCAGTTCCCTGCATCGGCATCGCAAGGTCTCCATGATCGATGGGTTCTGGACCATTCCAGGCTTGACCCGAGAGCTAGGGGTTGGGCAGAACTGGCTCTACCAGCGGATTTATCAGGGAAAGCTGACCGAGCCAGATATTCAGCGGTTGCCTGGCTATCGTGTCTATGTGATTCGCAATGATTCTGATCTTGTAGAGCGTCTTCGTACGGAAGCAGTCGCTTCTCGCCGCTATGATACGACACGCAAACAGTCTGATTCCTAGGAGGGCATTTCGATGGATGGACTAAGAGAAAGCCAGCAACAACAACCGCTAGCGAACATACTGATAACATGTTTCGATAGCACGATGACGCGCAAAGCGTTCAGACATCGGCACCACTTTCCGCCGCATAAGCAAATGTGCCAGGCTTATGCGGCGTACACATGCGCGATGTGTTTATATGGGCAATGATGACCAAGCTCGTTATTCATATGGCAATGGTACACTACTCCAAACGAACCTGTCAAGCATTCTTGTCCACTCCACCAGGGCTTTTGCTATGCGCCTATGACTCTTTTGCCCCAAAAGTAATAATGCGCATGGGCTTCACAGTATAGCGCACTCGCAGTTCACCGTTTGGATCACGCAACGGATAAGGTGTCGTGTTCAAATATTTCTGGGCAAGCGCGTCAATACTTTCGGTCGCTAGATGGCCCTGCTGTGGATCATCCTCGTCAATGATCTGTTCTACAGTGCCATAAATAGTCATCCAATGATACGGATTCTCTGGATTCACCAGCATGATGGTGACATGAGGACGCGCACGTAGATTGCGATCTTTCAAGCGACCTTTGACCGAATTCAAATAGAGATAGGTTCCATCATGATTACACCAGTTAGGCGTCAGTTGAGGAAGCCCATCAGCATTGATGGTTGCAACGGAAGCGGTAACGGGCTTATCCAGCAAAGCCTGAAAAACGGGATGTAAGTCGCTGAGGCTTGCTGCTGGCGTGCTTGTTCCAACAGTAAAAGCCTTCTGATTACCTGGCAAGATCACATCATCGATCTGTAAAGACATAGCATCACTCCTTCATCTTTGAGAAATTTACCTGTTCCAAATGATGATCCGGCAGTAGCCAGACCAACTACTCATGAATTGCAGCGCGCTCTACGGCCTGTTGTTGTGTTTCTGCACCAATCCACTGGAAGCATTCGAGTAAGTAGCCATCTGGGTCTTGAAAATACATCTGCTCAATGCCATCGCCACGTAACATAGGGCCACCCAAAATGGCAATCCCATGCTGTTCAAGACGGGACTTTACAGCGGCAAGATCATGCACTTCAAAAGCCAGATGAGTTGCTAAACCGGTATGTTTCGCTGGACCTGCATCTACAAAACCAGCAGGAGCAGTAGTGTCACGCTCCAGAATCAGATGCAACTGGCTATCACCACCCTGAAACCATGCTCCGCTAAATGTAAAATTAGCTGGACGTGGAACCTCTTGCATGCCGAGTACCGTACCATAAAACCAACGAGACTTTTCCAGGTCCCGCACAACCAGACCACTATGTTGCAGTGTTTTAATATACATCGCTCACCTCCCTGTAGAAAAATAGTCTTTGCAAAACTATTAGCTGGCTCAAGTTGACACTCAGAGCATTAAACTATCACCAACGGTATAGAGTCCAAAGGCCAATGGCTCACCAACCCGCCACGTTCCCTCAAATTGTAGGCGTTTCCCAACAGCGCGTGCCCGTGTTACGACTGACCCACCTAGCTCTAACTGGTCGCTTTCCCAATGCTTCAGCGCACTCACGACCTCACCATCAGCTTGCCTAATCGCTTCAGCGAGCTTCCAGGCATCCGCAGCAGCCTTCGCGGTTCCAGCTGCCACATGAGGACGCGCAACAAACGCAGCATCCCCCATGAGACATACACGCCCAAAAGCCATGCCTGGGACTGCACAATCAACAATGGCTTGCAGAAACGGTTGAGGAGTTCGCTGTACGATCTCAGCCAGCACGGTTGGCAGAAGCGAAGCAGCATCCCGCCGTAGCGTTGCAATATGCTGCTCGTCTACATCCCCCGGCGAGATTGAGATAGAGCGCACCACGCCCGATTTATCGGTCATCAAGCGTTCTAGTGCTGCCTTTTCAGAGATATTCCGATACCACAACCAGTTGAGAGAAGCATGCACCGAAGTTGCCGTACTATCAACGGCAGGAATCGGGTAGATCAAGATGTGACTGTCAGGCATAATATGATAGGTAATAGCATTCTCTATTAGAGACAGCGTGTGTGCGCTTAATGTCGATTCTTCGAGCGTTCCACGCCATGCAATGTATCCTGCATAGTCAAGAGAAGTTGCCGGAAGCAGGTATTTTCGGCTAGCAGAACGGATGCCATCTGCACATACTAACAGATCACACTGCTCAGTGCGACCGCTCGCAAGCCGTACATGCACGCGATCACCATCCTGCTCAAACCCGATGACGGTCTCGCCCAGGTGATAGTGATCAGTACCAAAGCACTGTAACAGAGCTTGATAAAGCGCATTGTAGGAACCTAGTCGGTAAGGAAAGGGCAACTCATCTACAATAGCATTGTTCTGGTCCAGATAACGTACAGCGTGTGTTGCCACGCTGATCTGATCGAGGGGCAGAACTGTATTTTCAGTGATATAGCGGACGGTCGCCGGGTTTAAAACAATACCAGCACCTTGACCGATCAAAGGCTGGCTGGCACGTTCATAAACCGTTACAACACATCCAATATCACGCAGAGCAAGCGCAGCCGTTAGTCCTCCCAGAGAACCCCCGATTATCATGACGCGTAAATTTGTCGCAGACACAGTGATTTACTTTCATCATCCGTTTACTGTTACAATACAAATGGATGCCCTCTACAAGCCAATCTACTATTGGCTCCTTGTAGGACACCTGCCCCTGGACGAAACATTCACCGCGATGTTGGCTGACCATGTTATGCGTGGGCTTCTTCGTACAGCAAAGTGAGACCATGCTCAAACAGCTATGAGAAATTGACGAGCTGGCGAATCGCGCTCCCCTCGGCCAGACGGTCGAAACCTGTATTGATCTCTTCCAGCGTGACTGAAGGACTAAGCAGTTCATCAGCCGGCAACCTGCCATTCATATATAACTGAATAAGACGGGGGATATCGCGGCGAGGTACAGCGGACCCCATAAATGAACCCTGGAGCGTTTTTTCCTGGGCCACAAGCGAAATAGCCTGGATAGAAACCTCTTGTTTCGGGTTGGTAATGCCGATGCTGATAGTCTTGCCGCCCGTGCGCGTGGCTCGATATGCCTGACTTAGCACGTTTGCATTACCCACTGCTTCAAAGGCATAGTTTGTGCCGCCGCCCGTCAGATCGCGGATAGCCGCAACCGGATCGCCCTCGCTGGCGGCAATCGTGTAGTCCGCCCCCAGACGCTTTGCCAGTTCAAACTTCGCGGGCAGGATATCTACGGCGATGATCGGCGATGCACCCACCAGTCGCGCGCCCATCAGCGCACTCAGACCCACGCCGCCCAAGCCAAAAATAACGACCGACTCGCCTGGCATGACTTTCGCCGTGTTAATAACAGCACCAACGCCAGTGATCAGCGCACAGCCAAAAAGCGCAGCCTTATCTAACGGCACATTCTTTTCGATCTTAACCAGCGACTCCTGCGCGACAACCGTATATTGCGCGAAGGCCGAGACGCCCAGATAGTGATAGACAGGCTGGCTGTCCGCACGGCGAAAACGCACGCCCCCGCTCAATAGCGTACCGGCAAGATTGGCTTTTGAACCATTCTCGCACAGCGCGGGCCGACCAGTCGCGCACGAGAGGCAGTGTCCACAAGTTGGCACAAAGGAGAATACCACGTGGTCATCTGGCTGGAAATCCTTTACGCCCGCGCCCACTTCGCGCACGATTCCGCTGGCCTCGTGACCGAGAATCATCGGCATGCGACGTGGAATTGTGCCGTTGACCGTTGAAAGGTCAGAGTGGCAGAGTCCTGCCCCAACCAGTTCGACAAGCACCTCGCCCGCTTGCGGAGCCTCAATTTCCAGTTCTTCGATCACAAGCGGACGCGACCCGGCATAAGGCGCGGGCGCATCCATTTTATAAATGACGGCAGCACGTGTACGCATAACATTAACGCTCCTTCGTGGCATAGTTCATCATTGTTACTATCGCATGAGATGAGCCTGCTGGCTTCCCCATCTATTATGCCACATCGCCCACCGGCAACAGAGGCCTTCAGGAGAAAACCATCTGCCGTTTCTTCGTAGCCCGGCGTCGCTCTTCCACCATGTTGCAAATCGAGGCCGCTGACGGGAAATCTTCCGGCATTGGCCCCTTTAATTGCTTCAATAGCCTTGCGCACTTGATCGCCAAGATTGATGCGTATTATTCCTGTACGCGCTTGACCTCAGCCTGGAGTCCTGTTTTCTGCTGGAAACGCATGCCCAACATGGGTTGCCAGATCAGGCGATACGCCACTTGCGACCCCGTGTAGACGAGAGAGGTATCAATCATCACAGCAATCAATGCATCTGGCATACCAGCCATCAGTTCGCCCGCGATAGCGCTGGTGATGATGCCAATCATTAATGCAGGGACAAAGGTTGCCAGAAACTTATAGCGTCCCTTCCACTCCGGCCTGAGCATGAGCATAAATAGCGGTGGGATGACCATGCCAACCAGGAACGGGGCAGCCTCGCGCAGCAAATCCATCTTCTGTTCTCCTTGACTAGAAAGACTCCATGAGCGAGGTGTTATAATCGCTCACAGAGCAACATGTCTAACATGATAAACACGTTGCGCAACTACTCAAAGAATAACAGGAAGCAGAGAGAGATACAAGTGGGCGAGTCTCTCTGTCTCTCTCTGCCGATGTTTTTTGCACTATGCCAGCGGCACTATCACAAAACGACCGTAGACAACAAAAAGGGAGAGCAGGAACAGCACAAGACTAAAACCAATACTGGAGTATTCCTTGCGCATGAGGTGGAAAATGACTGCGCTCACCATGACTATCGCCAATCCAATAGCGGCGACACCTGTGAGCCAGGGCAGAACGTGCGTCAAAGCCGGAAGAATGAGTCCGATTGCGCCCAGCAATTCACTAACGCCGATAAAGCGCGTAAATGCGGAAGGGAAATCTTTCACCCACGCCAATCGCTTGGCGACCGTATCCAATGGTTGAAAAGTTTTTGGGAAACCCGCCAGGATAAACATAATAGCAAGTAGAGCTTGCACAACCCAAAGCGCGATATTCATTGTTTCTCTCCTCTAGATGAATGGTTTCTATCGGATGTTGCTTAATCAACATCTGTCGTTTATAATACTACTGTATAGTAGTGCTAAGTTCAATAAACAAGCAGGCTTTTTTGTTGGTTAAACAACAAAAACACATTTTTGTCTAGAAAGAGCATCACATGGCAATTTCTGTAAAGGGCGTTGACCCACGTGTGCGCCGCACACGTCAACTACTCCAACAGGCTTTTATGGAACTTCTTGAGGAGAAGGGCTTTTCCTCTATGACCATTCAAAATATCACAGAACGCGCAACAGTTAACCGCGCAACCTTCTATGCTCACTTTGAAGATAAGTATGCCCTGATGGATTCGATCACACGGGAACAGTTTCAACTGAATGTGACCAACACGCTTCCCAATACATTGTACTGGAACACAAACACGCTGCACACCTTAATTCAGAGCGTCTTCGACTTTCTTACCGAGATTCATAGCCACCAATGCCATTCAAACTCAACCAACAATCAATTTGAGCCAATGCTAGATCGCGCCGTGCAGCAAGAATTGTATACCCTGCTCTTGAGCAAACTAAAACAGGCCATACCAAACGCGGGACGGCATGTTCCAGCAGAGATAACGGCGCAGGTCATCAGTTGGGCCATTTTCGGGGTAGCCTCACAATGGAGTCGTGAAGAAAATAGTATCTCGACGGAACAAATGGTCAATTATGTGCTAACCATTGTCAACGAGGGTATGAGATAGTTCTCACCGACACTACTTAAGGAGTAGAGAACAGGTGCAATAAACGCTGTGCGGCCTGTTCGCCGTCGTGAATACAGGCAGGTACACCGATACCATGATAGGCTGCTCCCGCCAATGCCAGACCCGGCAACGATGCCAACCTTGTTTCAATGCGTTTCACACGCTCCTGATGCCCGCTATCATACTGTGGGAACGTGCGCACCCAGCGGCTCACCCGTATCTCGACAGGCTGGGAGCGCACACGAAGAGCCTCTTCCAGTTCACCGTGAACGCGCTGCACCAGCTCCTCATCACTGAGTTGTAAGCCGCGCTCATCGCCAAGCCGTCCAACCGAGCAGCGGAAGATAACGAGGCCAGAGCTGCTCAAATGGGGCCATTTGCTGGTTGCCCAGGTACAGGCGGTGAGCAGACGCCTATCAATACGCGGGGCCAGAAAACCAACGCCGTTGAGTGGCATCGCAAGAGCAGATGGCTTGTAGCCAAGTGTGACAACAATCGCCGAGGAATATGTAATCGCAGCAAGCTCTTCCGCCGTTGCGGGAGCAAGGGATTGCATCAGTGTTGCTGTGGCCCAGGCAGGCGTTGCCAGAATCACACCGTCTGCGCAAAGCGATGTCTGATCGCTACACACGAGCTGATAACGTCCATCTGCAAGTCGCGTGAGACCTTCAACCTGCGCTCCCAGCCGCACAGTCACCGCCCGTTCCTGAAGAACTTTAGCGAGACGTTGGACAAGCATGCCAAGCCCACCAGGCAACCCATAAAAAGCGGGCGTGTCAGGAGCAGGCTTCTTCGGTTTTTGCGCCTGCTCACGCTGCTGAGCGCGCAGACTCAAAATCAGGCTGCGCTGTTTTTTCGCGGCTTGCGCCAGATGCGGAGCGGTCGCAGCAAGGCTGAGATGGTCGGCACGCCCAGCGAAAATACCGCCGATTAATGGTTCAACGAGGCGTTCAACGACCTCGCGACCCAGACGTGTCCCGATTACCTGCGCTACTGTTGGATCCGACCCCAACAACTGTGCAGGCAAGACGAGATCAAGCCCAGCACGCAGCATACCAGACAGTGAGAGGATGCCTGTCCGTGCAATCGAAAACGGACTGGTGGGAATACCCATCACCAGATCATCAGGCAGGCGGCGCAAACGTCTGCGTGTCCAAAACCATGTTTTGCTTTCAGCGGGAGCAATCAGGTCTTTCTCCAGACCGAGCTGGCGGCATAAAGCGACAGCCCAGGGCACACGAGCAAGAAAAGCATCGGGACCAGCGTCCACGGGCAAACCCGCAAACATATCAGTGCGAATCTTCCCACCCAGGCGCGTGTCCGCTTCAAGCAACGTCACCTGTGCTTGCATACCATCGTTGCCCTGCATAAGCCGATAAGCCGCCGCCAATCCGCTGATTCCGCCGCCCACTACAACAATATGGGGAGTCTTCTGCATCACTTGCTTGTATACGCCTCTCAAATTTCAATATGCGCGATAGATTCACGAATCCACGTGGGGCGATAGGGAAAACGATTGACTTGCTCACGTGAGGTCACACCCGTCAACACAAGAATAGTGCGCAGACCGCTTTCAGTGCCCGCGATAATATCCGTATCCATGCGATCACCGATCATCACGGAGTCTTCGGAATGCGCGTTGAGTGTGCGCAGAGCGGTACGCATCATCAGTGGGTTAGGTTTACCAACGAAATAGGGCTTGATACCAGTTGCCGCGCTAATCAGGGCCGCCACTGCACCAGTCGCGGGCACGATGCCGCCCTCTCCTGGTCCCATCACATCGGGGTTAGTGGCAATGAAACGCGCACCAGCGTTGATAAAGCGAATGGCGCGGGTGATGCGTTGAAAGCTATAGGTAGTGGTCTCACCAATCACCACGTATTCGGGGTCTTGGTCGGTCAGCACATAGCCGATATCGTGCAGAGCTGTCGTCAGGCCAGACTCGCCAATAGCATAGGCACGCCCATGTTCTTGCTGTGAGTGTAGAAATTGTGCAGTCGCCAGCGCGGAGGTGAAAATCTCTTCTGGGCTTACTTCCAGGCCCATATAGTGCAGACGCATCTGCAAATCGCGTGGCGTATACTCCGAGTTATTGGTAACAACGAGAAAAGGAATGCCCTGTGAGCGCAATTTTTGTACAAAGTCCGTTGCGCCTGGAATGAGCGTGGTTCCACGCAAGATCACGCCATCCATGTCCATCAGATAATTTTTAATACCTTCCATCTTCATTGTCCAATCGTCAAGATTATTTACGCAATCGTATCGCCTGCACTGTAGCACATGCGTGTTCGCCATGTCAATTACAGGTCTCTTATCGCTTCTTAACACGCTATCCCAATTTCGTTAGCAAGCGCGGCCCGGGCCACAAAAAGGTACATTATTACAAAGTCATCACAGAAAAAAACTAAACCAAATGTTTTCTGCCATTCCAGAACGCGAAGTGATACACTACAGGTGGGTGTCGCGAAGCAAGACACCTGTTGATTGTCAACACCGAGATTGCTGCATGGACGTTTTGGAGGATAATTTCGTTATGCCACATTTAGACCAGGCTCGTTTGGACCTGATACACCGCTACTGGAATGCAGCCAACTACCTGACGATTGGTCAGATTTACCTACAGAACAACCCACTTCTCAGAGAAGCGTTACGCCCCGAACACATCAAGCCACGTTTGCTAGGCCACTGGGGCACATCCCCCGGCCTGAGTTTTATCTATGCTCATTTGAACCGCCTCATTCAAGACAATGATGTCGATACAATTTATCTGGCAGGGCCGGGACACGGGGGTCCAGCCCTCATCGCGAATGTCTATCTCGAAGGAACCTATACAGAGATTTATCCAGCAATCACGCAAGATGTCGAGGGCATGAACCTCCTCTTCCGCCAGTTCTCGACGCCCGGCGGCGTGCCAAGCCATGTCAGTGTG
>DAICZM010000162.1 GCA_027311145.1 Ktedonobacterales bacterium | reverse complement strand
CGCTGGCAGCATGGCCGCAGGTGAGCGAGGTCTCCTCAACGATGCCAGCAAGCGCGCATGGTTGCGCGAGCGTGTGTCGCTCGCCATCGAGTTCGCTCAGCAGATCGGTTGTCCGCAACTCAATGCCCTGGTTGGCAATGCGCTGCCCAATGTTAGCCGCGCCGCACAGCTTGACGAGGTCCGCTTCAATCTGGCATGGATTGCCGATGCCGCCTCCGCCGCTGGTGTGGGTGTGGTCGTCGAGTCGCTCAATAACATTGAAAACACGCGCTATCTGCTCACTAACACGCCAGACACGCTACACCTGCTAGCTCAAGTAAACCATCCTACGATTAAGTACCAATATGATATCTATCACATGCAGCGCATGGAAGGCAATATCATCGCCACGCTCCAAAAGCACATCGGGCAGATCGGGCATATTCAGATTGCCGATTCGCCCGACCGCCATCAACCGGGAACAGGTGAGTTGCACTATGCACACATTTTCGCCGCTCTGGAAGCCCTGCCATACCAGGGGTACATTGGGCTGGAATATCACCCAAGCAGTACATCGGAAGCCAGTTTCTCCTGGCTCCCCGCGAACCGTGCGTCAACACTGACGACCGGGGAACTACGCTTGGCGTAGGGCATGCGAGTATTTGAAATGTTGCACGAACTCATGCTATGCTACAGACATTACACTTAGCGCGTCATTCTTAAGAAAGATGAAGTTTGCAACGTCTGCTTGCTTCAATAAGGAGACACGTACTACCATGCTCAATGCAAAGATCGTTGCGGAGTTGCGGCATATTTTGGGAAGCGAGGGCGTGATTGATCGATATGAACAGTTGCGTACCTACGAATCGGATGGCTTGACCAATTTTCGTGTCACCCCCGCTCTCGTTGTCCTTCCCACCACCACAGAACAGGTACAAGCGGTTGTGCGCGTCTGCGACAGAGAACGCATTCCTTTCGTTCCGCGTGGCTCAGGCACAGGTCTTTCCGGGGGGGCATTGCCAGCAGCCAACGGCATTGTGATCTCACTGGCACGGATGAACCAGATACTCAAAGTAGACCTGCCCAACCAGCGAATTATCGTGCAACCGGGGGTGATGAACCTGTGGGTCACGCAGCGTGTCGCACCACATGGCTACTATTACGCCCCAGACCCCTCAAGTCAACAAATCTGCTCGATTGGCGGTAACATTGCTGAAAATTCGGGAGGAGCGCACTGTCTCAAATACGGCTTTACCGTCAACCATGTGCTAGGTATGAAGTTCGTGCTACCCGATGGCAATGTGATCGAGGTCGGTGGCCCTACATTAGATACACCCGGCTATGACCTACCCGGCATCATCGTCGGCTCTGAGGGAACGCTTGGGATCGCCACCGAAGTCACCTTACGCCTCATGCGCAAAGCCGAACTCGTACAGACGGCCATGGCCGCCTTTGCGCATACCGATGCAGCGGGCGAGGCAGTCTCAGGTATTATTGCCGCTGGCATCGTGCCGGCCGCAGTTGAGATGATGGATAAACTGGCAATTGAGGCCTGTGAAGAGGCCGTACACGCGGGCTATCCACGCGATGCCGGGGCTGTGCTGCTGGTCGAGCTAGATGGCCCACACAGCGAGGTTGCCACCCTGCTCAGTCGTGTGGAACAGATTTGCCGAGCGGCGGGGGCAACTGAGTATCGTCTTGCACACACGGAAGCCGAGCGCGCCTTGATGTGGAAGGGACGCAAAGCCGCCTTTGCAGCGGTGGGACGCATTAGCCCCAACTATATCGTGCAGGACGGCGTGATCCCACGTACTGCCTTACCGCAGATTTTGCGCGAGATCGAGGAGATGGCGAGCAAACGCGGCATGCGCGTCGCTAACGTCTTTCATGCAGGCGATGGCAACCTCCATCCCCTGGTACTCTACGATGAGCGCGTGGAAGGGGCAGAACACGAAGCGGAGCAACTGGCCGGTGACATCATTCGCAGTTGTGTGGCACACGGCGGCAGTATCACTGGCGAGCATGGCGTTGGCATGGAGAAAAAAGAGCATATGACGGCCATGTTCACTGCTGATGACCTGGCAACCCATCAATTGATTCGCTGCGCCCTCAATCCTGATAACTTGTGTAATCCCAATAAAGTCTACCCCACACCACGCCTGTGCGGTGAAACACCGGGGAAATATCACCCGCATCCGGCAGAGTTGGCGGGTCTGGCAGAGCGTTTCTAAAGGAAGTGTGTCATGAGCATTTCTTCACATGCATTTCAGAATGCGCTGGCGGAACTCGTCAGCGGGCATCTACGCCCAGCGACCGCAGATGATAGCATCGCGGGCGTGCAGCCACAGGTCGTAGTTGAGCCAGTCAACGAGCAAGAAGTAGCGGCAACATTGACGTTCGCGAATCACGAGAACCTCAAGGTCTGCGTGCGCGGCGGCGGCACACAACTCAAGATGGGAAAGCCACCCAGTGCGTGCAACCTCGTTCTCAGCACCAAGCACCTTAACCAGATCGTTGAACATGAACCGCACGATATGACGGTCACCGTTCAAGCCGGCCTGTGCCTGAGCGCACTGCAAGCACACCTGCATACAGCACGTCAATGGCTCGCTCTCGATCCCGCCCTTGACGCTAGCGCAACAATTGGCGGCCTGATTTCCACCAATGTCTCTGGGCCACGCCGTCTACGCTTCGGCGGTGTCCGCGACCAGATTATCGGGATTCGCGTTGTGCTACCCGACGGCACTATCGCCAAAGGCGGCGGCAAGGTTGTGAAAAATGTAGCGGGCTATGATCTGCCAAAACTTTACACGGGCGCGCTGGGAACGCTCGGCGTGATCGTCTCTGCCAATTTTCGCCTTTACCCCTTGCGCGCCAGTTCACAGACCGTGCTACTCTCCGCAAGCAGTCCCACACCACTCTGTGAATTAGTGGTACGTATCATCGCCTCAACGCTAGAGCCAACAGCACTCGATGTTTTCAGTCCCACGGCTACAAACGACGCCTATACATTAGCAGCACGCTTCGAGACCGAACCGGAGGCCGTCAGAGACCAGATCACAACCCTGCTCACGCTGACTGGCTCCCAAGCCACCCATACACACACCTTGCAAGATGAGCAAGAAGCGCAGTTCTGGCAACAGGCCAATGAACGCGAAGCCCTGACACAAGACACATCAGAAAGCTTACAGCTAAAAGTCAGTTTGTTACCTACCGACATCGCGGCATGGCTCACCGCGCTCCAACAGCTTGCACAAAAGCAGGCGGTGACGACGGCATGGCGCGCACACGCCGGGCATGGCCTCATCATGGTACGTTTGGCGGGTGAAGAGAGTGCATTAGCAACAGCCGTCACACAACTTAGGCAGGCAGCATTGGCTCAACAGGGGAACCTCGTGGTCACGCAGGTCTCCCCAACCCTGGCACGCACAATCGATATTTGGGGACCAATTCCCACATTTGACGTGATGCGTCGATTGAAAACACGCTTTGACCCCAACACGATAATGAACCCTGGCCGCTTTGTAGGAGGTATCTAATGCACACCGCAAATATTCAGGTTGGTCCACGTAATGCAAAAACAGGGCGATCGGCATTTGATACACATCATGCCCCAGAACCAGCATTGATCGCAGATTGCGTGCATTGCGGCTTCTGTCTCTCAACCTGCCCGACCTATCTGCTTTGGGGCGAGGAGATGGACTCACCACGAGGGCGCATCTACCTGATGAAAATGGCGACCGAAGGCGAAATCGAAATCAACGATTCGTTTACGAAGCACATGGATCAGTGCCTCGGCTGCATGGCCTGCGTCACCGCCTGCCCTTCGGGTGTGCAATATGACAAATTGATCGAGGCCACACGCCCACAAGTAGACCGCCACTATGCACGAAGTCTTTTTGATCGCCTCTTCCGTACACTCTTATTTAGCCTCCTCCCCCATCCCAATCGTCTACGCCTGTTGGTTCCCTTCCTTTGGCTCTATCAGAAATCAGGGCTGCAACGGTGGCTCCATACACCCGCACTCAGCGCACGTCTGCCGCTACGCCTACTCGGCATGGAAAGTATTCTGCCTCCGGTGCGCCTACTATCCATCTTTACGCGTCCCGCCACCTTTACACGGAGCAGGATACAGCGCAGGCGGCGTGTCGGTCTGCTCTCAGGTTGTATCCAGCGCGTCTTCTTCGACCCGGTCAACGAAGCAACGATCCGCGTGCTAACGGCTGAAGGATGCGACGTGGTTGTTCCACCCACACAAGGCTGCTGTGGCGCACTCAGCATCCACACGGGACGCGAAAGTGAAGGGTTGAGTTATGCACGCCAACTGATCGATACATTTGAGCAGTGGGGCGTGGATACGATTGTCGTGAATGTTGCAGGCTGTGGCTCAACACTCAAAGAATATGGCTACTTACTACGCGATGATCCAGCATACGCCGAGCGCGCAAAGGTTTTCTCAGCGGCAGTGCGCGACATCTCTGAACTACTAGCAGAGCTAAAGCCAAACGCCCCACGCCACCCACTCAATCTGCGCGTCGCCTACCACGATGCCTGTCATCTAGCACATGCGCAGGGTGTACGCCTTCAACCGCGTGCGGTGTTGCGCACCATTCCAGGCTTGGAAGTGCTTGATATTCCCGAAGCCGATGTCTGCTGCGGCAGTGCAGGCACGTACAATCTGCTACAGCCAGAGCCAGCCAGACAGCTTGGCGAACGCAAAGCCCGCAACGTGCTAACAACACAACCCGATGTGATTGCCACCGCGAACCCTGGGTGTCTCTTACAAATCAGAACATCACTACAAAACCTGGATGCCAACATCCCCGCTGTGCATCCCGTTGAACTACTCGATGCCTCTATTCGTGGCATCATGCCACCTGCTCTGCGCATACCGCGCAAAACACAAGCATAACAAACGCATCCATTTTGGTCAGGGTCTCCCTTCTTCAGAGAACGGAGACCCTTTCTCTTACTCAAAAGGGCTTTTCTATGGTACAATAAAAATAAAGTTTTTCACTCTACGGAAAGAAGTCGGCATGTTGGAACAATCTGAAGACAAGCTAGAGAACAGAACCGAAAACTCCTCAAATGGCAGCGTACAATCCATTGACCGCGCCCTTGACCTGCTTGAATGTCTGGCACGTTCGCCTAACTGGATGGGAATTAGCGAGTTAAGTAACGCAACAGGCCAACCAGTTGGCACAGTCCATCGGCTTCTCATGACCTTAATGGCACGCGAATATGTCACTCGCGATAGCCGAACACGCCGCTATGCCCTCGGCCCTGCGTTTCGCCTGCTGGCCGGAACAGCCTTACGCACCCCCAATTGGTCTGAAATCGCCGCCCCTCACCTGCGTGAACTAGTCGAGATCAGTGGCGAGACAGCCAATCTGGCCGTCATAGAGCGTGACCGTGCGGTCTATGTGGCACAAGCACAACCTGTACGCATGGTGCGCATGTTCACCTAGATCGGGAATCGCGTGCCCCTCTATAACACCGGATGTGGCAAGGTCCTCCTGGCCTATCAGCCTGAGTATGTGCGCTCATCCTATCTTGCCGGAACTGGGCTTGTCCCCTATACACGCACAACCATTACCAATCCAGACCTACTTAAAAAGGCTCTTGAGCAGATTCGCCTGGATGGTTATGCCATCGACAACGAAGAACAGGAAGAGGGCGTGCGCTGCCTCTCTGTGCCCGTCCACGGGGCTGCTGACAAAGTAATTGCAGCAATTAGCATCTCTGGCCCTTCAAGCCGTCTAGACAACAACCATATCACCACACTCATTCCACAGCTGAAACGCATCAGTGTTTCACTGGCAACGACCTTGCTAGCATCCCAAGATCATCCCACGCCAACAGAAAACAGATAATCTTTTGTGGATAACAGCAAGCTGCACTCATTCGTAAGCGAATGTGAGACTATCACCCTACGCTATCCGTTTATCTTATATGGCTTTACATACCTGCTACAATCAAGATAAGAGGAATTGACCTTCGTCTTGCATCATAGCATATGAACTAACGCATTTTATTGCACGTACAGAAGATGGACGGTGAAATAATCATGATGTGGTATCCAACAGATCGTGCGTCGCTGGAACGCGACTGTGACGAGGTTTTTTTTATTGCCAGTGGACCCGGTGGACAGAACCGCAACAAGGTAGAGACGGGAGTACGTCTTGTCCACCGCCCTAGCGGCGTGCGTGTCACCGCGACCGAGCGGCGTTCACAGCAGGCAAATCGCGATATGGCCTTCGAGCGCATGGCTTTGCGCATACAAGAGCAACAGCGCGTCATTACGCCGCGCAAAGCCACACGCCCAACATTAGGCAGTCAGGTACGCCGCTTGCAGGGCAAGCACCATAGCGGGCTTGTCAAACGCTTGCGCACACTCGTCCGCGAAGACTAATCGTTGATATAACGCCGCTCCCCCTCAATATCTCGCCGATACAACATGCCGCAATTTGCCAACCGCTCCAGTGCCTGAGCCGCGGCTGCAATCTCTTTGCGACCCGGGGTATTTTTAGCCGCTGGCAAAAACTCACATGCAACTTGCTGCACCGTGAAAACTGTGAATCGACCCGTATGCTCTTGTAGATACTGCATGATAGCAAGCTGATACCATTCGACCAGATGGCGTGGTTGCGTCAGGCGCGGCGGGTTGACAATCATGACAGGGCAAGAAGCCAGCTCTAAAACCAGGCGTGAGGTGCTACCGAACAGAAACCGACGGAGCTTTTCTTTCAGCGAGGCACCCTGGCTACCAACAACAATCAGGTCTACCTTACGTTCGTGTGCAACCCTGGCAATCTCTTCAGCAGGCAATCCAACCCGCACCAAGCCTTGCACGGAGTGTTCACTCACCCCTTGCTGCTCCAGCAAGTGTGTCACCTGTAACACCAACTGCTCGGCATCAGCACGCTGCTCAGAGGTTACCGCCAGCGGCAACATCTGCCCAACATACATCCCCGGATTCGTCATTACCGTTTGCTCAATAGGAATAACTGTCAAGACAATCAGCGAAATGGGGGGAGACATGCACACGAATAGCTCACTCACCGTGTGCAACGCCCGCTGCGTCGCAGGAGAGAAGTCCGCATCGACACCCAGCAGAACACGCTTACTCTTATGCCTGTTCATAGCACACCACACTCTTTTATTTTGTTTACCGCTTCACAGTGCGCTGGTTAGATAGAACATTGTACGATGCAAGCCAGCCATTTATCCTTAAAGTGTACCGTAAAAAGTATACCTGTTTTACGGAAAAGTCGCAAGAAACCACACTTTAGGGCAACCTGAAGAGAAATAGGGAAGGCTATGAATACCATTATCGACCCACCACTCGGTGAAATGAGCCTGACAATGCTACACCAAATCTGCACAGACGAATTGCGCCGCTACCGCCGCCGCGAGCAGAACGATGACCGCTATTGCCTCGAACTATTCCGCCGTGCGCTAGTCGAACGCAGTGATGATGCCTGGGCAATACTCTACACCATGTTTTATGACAGTACCTGTCTCTGGTTCCGTTGCCATCCCAGCAAAATGACCGCATTACGCTATGAGAGCGAAAAAAGTTATGTTGACGATGCCTTCAAACGCCTCTGGCAATGGAGCAATAACCAGCACGAAGCCTTGCTGTTTACCTCCCTCGCGGGCGCACTCAAAGCCCTACATCTATGCCTACATAGTGCCATCATGGATGTCTTGCGCGCCTACACGCGCCCACGCGAAGAACCCATTCCCGACAGTGGCGTATCTGACGACCCGACATTCCTCGTCGAAGACCTCTATCATCAAGATGAATGGTGGGAATGCATTGAAAGCATTCTAACGAACGAGCGCGAGCAGCGCGTGATCTATCTGCTCTATCACTGCGGCCTCAAACCGCGTGAAATTATCCATCACTGTCCCGGTGAATTTTGCAGCGAACAAGAAATCTACCGCCTCACGCGCAACAGCCTGGACCGCCTACGCCGCAATGCCGATAAGTTACGCTGGAAACTCGCCTAAACAACCATCTGCCATGGGAAAGGAGTACAAGGGATGATCTTGCTCACACCGAAGCGTGGCGTTGCCCGCGTAGAGCTACACGTTCTGTCTGCTACGTTTCAGATATTGCACGTTGAAGGACCCCTCCAAAAACTGTCTCTTCTGACGTTTACCTGATAACACAAAAAGTGAATGCCGCAAGCCAGGCAAAATATGGTAAAATCACAGGGCAAGGAAGAGAAAACAATGGATTGTTTACAGATGCACGCTCCAGAGGATGAGCAGTTACTCGCTCTTATTTTAGCAAATCAGCCTCTGCCACCAGCAATACACACCCATCTCGCGCATTGCTCCCGCTGTCAGCAACGTCTCTCATACTACCAAACAATGCATACCCACCTCTTCCACATGCTCTATCGCACACAGTGCCCAACTACCCTACAACTAAGTTTCTATTGCGCACAACACACCCTCTCGCAGGATGAAACAGAAGCCATCACACACCATCTTCACCACTGCCCACACTGCACCAGCGAAGTCTCCGCCACACGCACACTGCTTAACACCTTCGATCCACTAACCTGTTTAGCCTAAAACGCCCCTACAAAGCAAACGGATGGTGTAGAATAGGGGCCAGTGGCAATAGTATCAAAAACCGCTTGAGTACTTTCATTTTGCAGGAGATTTCATCATGAGTACCATCGAAGATATCGACACTACTGAACAATGGCTAGAAGGGACGGACTTTAGCATACCCAGCGATAATAATCAGTTTGCCGATCTACTCTGTCTGCACGACCCGCTTTACCAACTCTTGACAACATTCTGGAATTTGAACGAATATGCCGTTGCAGGTGTCGCGCTCTTTGTCTCAACCTTTGTGCTACTCGGCCTAGGAACACTGTTCCAGATGACCAACGATATGAACTACCTGATACGTAGTATTGTGCAGGCGTGGCTTGTCTTTCCCGTACTCGCCTTACTTTGTATCCGTATCCCTCGCGAGATCGCCATCTTGTTCAACACGTTGCGACCCAAAGTGCTTGCTCCTCTGACCGACATACCAGAAGATGAGCAAATGGGCCTGCGCAGCTATGAACAGCTTGTCTCGCTACTCATCACCCAAACAAATCGCATCTGGTGGTCACTAGGTGCTGGGGCAATCCTTGTCCTATACTGGCTTTATGAGCTATTCATCATCGGCTTCTCGCAAAGCGGTGAAGGCCCCATGACTTTTCGATTAGCTCAACTCTGCGTTTACTCTATCCTGATTTATTCGGCCTTACTCGCAGTACAACGGTTCTTCGTCGCTATTTACTATATCAACATCCTCTTCCGCACCTTCCAACTAAAAATCAGCCCACTTGACCCCGATGGCTCTGCCGGCCTGGGT
>DAICZM010000161.1 GCA_027311145.1 Ktedonobacterales bacterium | reverse complement strand
GGATAGTATCACCCGTAAAGACTGGACGCAGAAACTCAAAATTCAGGTGACGCGCAATATAATTCAGGTCACCACCGATTTTCGTGGGAAGGGTTGCCGTCAACAAACCTTGTGCCATCAGACGGCCCTGCTCATCCGGTCGCATATGGTGAATGCCCTGATCGCCCGAAACCTGAGCAAACAGAGAGACATCTTCCAATGTAAAGGTGCGCTCAAATGTGAATGTCTCGCCAACCTGCATATCTTCTCTCCCTCGCACGCCCGTAAAGCCCGTAGGGACTGCTTTATCGCATCCCTACGGGTGGAATGGGTTCATTAGCAAAACAAACATCCAACAAACATTATTTACAGCAAGTAGCCCTGTTTTTCGACGACCAGAGCGGCAATTTCGCGCTGCAAGGTCACGCCGTTGAGCAGGTAATCACCAATATAGGTGCGCACGCGAGCCAGTTCTTCCGTAACTTCGCTTTCAGCGATGTTGGTCATGATGAGTTGGTCCAGGTTGGTGCGGAAACGGGCAAAGGAGAGCCAGACAGCCAGTTGGGCCAGTTTGACATGAACGGCACTATTGCCATCGCCACGATGGACTGCCTGCATGGCACGGGCTAGCGTGCTATCCATCGAGTAGACCTCGATCAGCAGGTTTGCCAGATACTCAATGAACTCTTCCTCTTGCTCCAACGCCTGCATGTACTTCATTGCGGCCTTCATACCAGCATAGATGGTGACATCTTTGGCTCGTTCCAGCGCATTGACAGCAGCATACAGCTCGGCAGGAACCGTTGCATCGGCGCGGTCGGGAGCGTGTCCTGACATGATATAGCCCATATATTGCGGGTATTTGCTCATCAGGTCCAGTTTGCCCGACAGCACACGGCGGAAGAGCGTACCAGCGGTCACGAGACGGTTGATCTCGTTTGTGCCCTCGAAGATACGCTGGATGCGCGCATCGCGATAGGCTTTCTCAATCGGATATTCGTGCATGAAACCATAGCCACCAAAAATCTGAACACCCTCGTCCACAACATAGGCCAAGGTCTCGCTACCATGCACTTTCGCGATGGATGCCTCAATTGCATATTCCTCAACGGCCTTGAACATGCTCTCGGTATCAGGTGCGCCACGTTCGGCACTATCAATACTGCCAGCAGTGCGGAAGACCTCGCTCTCGGCAGCATAGGTTTCTGCTGTCATACGGGCCAATTTTTTCTGAATCATGCCAAACTCATGCAGGTATTTGCCGAAGGCCTTGCGCTGTGTTGTGTATTCAGCGGCTAAGTTGATAGCAGAACGCGCTCCACCTACATTGCCAGCACCAAGTTTCAGGCGGCCAATATTGAGGATATTGAAAGCAATCTTGTAACCCTTGTGAATTTCGCCAAGCAGGTTCTCAACTGGCACATTGACATTTTCAAAGTAAACCTGGCGAGTCGAGGACCCCTTGATGCCCATTTTGTTCTCTTCTTTGCCAGTCGAGACACCGGGCCAGGTAACCTCAACGATAAAGGCTGTCGGTCGCTGGCTACCGATGCGCGCAAAGACAACCATCACATCGGCAAAGCCGGCATTAGAAATCCACTGCTTTGTGCCGTTAAGGATGTAATGTGTACCATCCGCAGAGAGTTCCGCATGTGTGCTGAGGTTCATGGCGTCAGAGCCAGCCCCTGGTTCGGTCAGCGCGTAAGCCGCAAGCCATTCGCCAGAAGCCAGTTTTGGCAGATATTTCTGCTTCTGCGCCTCATTGCCGTAATAGACAATTGGCAACGTGCCAATGCCCGTGTGCGCTCCATAGGCGACGGCAAACGAAGACTCCTGCATCGTGCCACCCACGAGACAACTGGTGAGCAGACCCAGTTCCGCTCCGCCATACTGCTCGGGAATCTCAATCATCAGCAAGCCCTGCTCGCCAGCTTTCTTGACCAGCGATGGCAAAATGCCCGGCTCCTGACGGTCAATCTGCTCGACTTTTGGCAAGACTTCGCGGGTGATAAAAGTTGCACTCGACTCTTCAATCCATCGCTGCTCCTCATCGCGCTGCTCCAATGTAAATATCTTATCGGCACTTTCGGTGACGGGCGTTGTCAGAAAGGCAGTCCCTTTCTCCGTCGGTTTCATCGTTGTTGACATGAGTATCTGTCTCCTTGTTGCTCTGGATGTTCAGGTTGTTTCAAATTGCTCGTATTGAATTGGGCGACCGTGTTACTGGGCGACCACGTTACAGGGCGACCGTGTTACTGGGCGACCACAAGGGATCGCCCCTACAATGATACGATGCACGTATTGCCCGTCATCATTGTAGGGGCGAGGCTTGCCCTCGCCCTGTGATTTTCTCGCCCTGTGATTTTCTCGCCCTGTGATTTGCATCATGCCTGATAACTATTCAGGTTACATTACGGTTATTTGCTGACATGTAATTCGCGCCGCAGAACCTTCCCAATCAATGATTTGGGCAGGCTGGCGCGAAATTCTACGATTTTCGGAATTTTATACGCCGCCAGGTTTTCCTGACAGAAGATGATGATATCTTTTCGTATGGCCTCAGACGGCTCAAAACCAGCTTTCAGCACAACAAAGGCCGCGACTGTTTCGCCGCGATACTCGTCGGGCGTGCCCGTGACCGCTGCTTCCAAGATAGCCGGGTGTTGATAGAGAATCTCCTCAATCTCGCGCGGATAGACATTGAAACCGCTGGCAATAATTAGATCCTTGGCGCGATCAACTACATAGAAAAAGCCATCCTCATCCATTTTGCCAACATCACCCGTGCGCATCCAACCCTGATAAAAGATGTTTTGCGTCTCGGCCTCGCGCTTCCAGTAGCCTTGCATGATGTTTGGCCCTTTGACAACAATTTCGCCAATTGCACCAGCGGGCAAGATTGCGCCTGTTTCAGGACTCAAGATCGCCGCTTCAACCTCTGGTAACGGCAAACCAATGCTGCCATTACGCTGCTCATCGGTCAACGGGTTACAGTGTGTAACAGGTGATGCCTCGCTCAATCCATAGCCTTCAACGAGTTTGGCTTTCGTCGCCAGCTCGAAGTCGTTCTGAATTTTCGCAGGTAGCGGTGCAGCACCGCTAATACAGTATTTGATCGAACTCAGGTACTCTGTATGTTTACCCGCTTCGCGCAGGATAGCAAGATACATCGTTGGAATGCCGGGGAAAAGTGTCGGATGATGCTGACGTATCTCCTGCACGACCTCTTTGACATTAAAGCGAGGAACAAGGACCATGGTCGCCGCCGCCAGAATAGAGAGGTTCAAGCAAACCGTCAGACCGTAGGAATGGAAGAAAGGTGCAACACACAGCGTCGTCTCTTCAGCATCGCGCACATTAGGCGTCCAGGCGCGTGTCTGCATAGCATTAGCAAGCAGATTGCGGTGTGTCAACATGGCCCCCTTTGAGAGGCCGGTCGTGCCGCCCGTATATTGCAAGGCAGCCAGATCATCGCCAGTCGCAGGCACGGGCAGATTGAAGAGTTCTACGCCGCCCTTCGTGTGCATCTCTAGAATACCGTTCATCGCATGCAATGTCACATCTTCCTGCATCTCTTTATCAGTCAGATGTGGCTCCGGCAATTTGGCATTGCGCAAGGTCAGCGGGTACAATGTACGCAACATGGCTGGCAAGAAATCGGCTGGACTGGTCACAATGACCTGTTCTAGTGCCGTCTCCGCACGAATAGCGCGCACAAGCGGATAATACATATCCAGCATCACAACAACAGTAGCACCGGAATCAGCGAGCTGATGCTGCATCTCGCGCTCGGTATAGAGTGGATTGGTTGGCACAACGACGGCTCCCGCCCGCAACGCCCCGTAGAAAGCAATGGGGTATTGCGGAATATTGGGCAGAGCAATCGCGACACGATCACCTTTTTTCACACCTAGCCGTTGTAGCCCAATGGCGAAACGATTAGCATAACTAGAGAATTGGGCATAGGTAATCTTTGTGCCATGATAAATGAATGCAGTATGACCAGGATAGCGACTTGCAGTGGTATCAAGCAGCCAAGTAAGAGAGTGGTCTGGAATGGTGAGATGTGCAGGAACTCCCTGCTCATAATGGCGAAACCAGGGATAGGAGGCAACAAGGTTTTCATGTCCGTTGCTAGCCTGTGTGGTTGAATGCTGCTCCATATGAGCATTATGAATAAGCGACGAGTCAGACATTCAGCAATAGCTCCTCTCCATAGGGACACCCCACATTGGATGTCCAGGGCAATTCCAGGGTCGCCTCATTGAGCATAACGGCTATACTTTCAATTATAGGTCGTACTTAAAGAGATAGCCATGTTGCCAGCTAACAAAATTTACGGCATAATGGACACATAGCTAACATACCGAGGGGGCGCAAGAATATCATGATTATAGATCAGCAAACACTCGATTTCGCACACCTCATCATGCATTTTCGCCAGCAGCGTGGTATGTCACAGGGGCAGCTGGCGCAGGCGACGCGGCTCTCGCGCACCTACATTTATCACCTGGAGAGCGGGCAGCGCGCCAATCCATCGCAGCATGTCGTACAAAGCATTGCCCGTGTGCTGGAATTGCAAAGCGATGAACGCGAACAGCTCTACACAGCCTATACCACGCTGACCGGGCAATTGATCGATTACGAACCCGACACCAATACACTGCTCGATTTAGGCGAACTGGCCAGCCTGCTCGTGCGCAGCACCTCGTATCCCGCCCATGCCCTCGACCGCCTCTGGTATCTCAGTTCGTGGAACGATGCTGCAATCTACCTATTTGAGATGGAGAGCGAAATTGCGCGTGGCGGCCAGCATCACTTGCTCGAGGTTGTCTTCGATCCCTACTTGCGCCGCCGCTTTTATGGCTGGGAGCATCTGGCGCGCCGTCTAGTCAGCGACTTTCAGTATCATACGCGCACAATGACCCACCTGCCGGAGTACAAGACGCTGCTGAAGGGACTGCGCGATCTGCCGGAGTTTCGTCGTATCGCCGCCGCTACCTATCCCAGTGGCAGGCCCGCGCCCTCTTTCGCCTTTCAGGTGCAACACAACACGCTGGCACGCCTCACGCTGCGCACCGCGACCACCGTCTTTAGCGGGGCCTCAAACTACTCGATGGTCAGCTATGTCCCTGGCGACCAACAAACATTGCGCATCTACCGCGAACAGAACTGGCAAGCACGCTGAAGTGCTTAGAAACATGATTTGCTTTTATTTCCCCTTGCATAACCCACCTGGACAGTTTATACTAAATATCGTTGATTGATTTACATCAATGAAAGGTTTTGTACTCCGATGACCTGGACTTTAGCTCGCTAATATCCCCTTTTTTGCGCATAAGCGTCTGCCCCTTTTCTCACCTCGCTTGCTCATGCTTGTTTTTCCACAAGCATAGATTTTTGCGCATTTTTCTGGCAGCGAAAAGATGCATAGACAATAACACAGGAGAGATATATGCCCGATATACGTCCGTTGGTCACAACAAAGCGGGTAATGGCACTCTTGAAGCAGCATTTTCACGAACCTATCCTCGACCTGTCTCCCGTTGAAGGTGGACATGTGGCGCGTGTATTCTCGTTTCGTGTGCAGGAACAGGAATATAGCGTGCGTTTTAATCTGGATAGGATGATGAACTCCAATTTCCCCAAAGAGGCCTATCTCGTGCGTAAACTGGCTGGAACGTCGCTCCCTTTAGCACCTCTATTGTATGTGGGGCGTCTGGGAGACCTGCATGTTGCCATCTCGCACAAGCTGCCAGGAAAGATGCTGCAAGAGCATACGCCTCAAGAAGTTCAGGCACTATTACCGCAGATACTGGAACTTCTACACGCGGCTCACAGCTTCGATATCAGCGATACACAAGGATATGGCGTGTTCGACGATCAAGGCCAGGGAACTGATGCGAGTTGGCACGCGAGCCTATTGAAGATAGCTGAAGAAGAAGACGAACGTGACTACTTCGGAAAATGGCATCACCTGTTCAAGGAGACATTTTTAGAGCGCGACCTCTTTGAGCGGCTCTACCAACGGATGCGAGAACTGCTTGCCTATTGTCCCGAAGAGCGTACACTCCTCTTGAGCAACGTTACAACGCGCAACCTGCTGGCCCAGGATGGGAAGATTACCGCAGTTCTGGATATGCTGGAGGCAAGCTATGGCGATAGAGTATACGACATTGTCGCCCTGGACTTTTGGTGGCCGCGCCTGGGTATCCGTGAGGCGTTTCTGGCAGACCAGCAACAGCGCGGACATGCTCTACCTTTTTACGAAGAGCGATTACTGTGCTATGAATGTCATTACGCCCTGAGCGGAGTGCACTTTTACGCGCACAGTGGCGATGAGAGGGGATATCAGATGGCACGCGCGATTATTCAAGGTAAGCTGGCGGCATTCAGCCAGAGAGGAGAACGCAATGAACTGTAGTATTACAGGGTGTGCAGGTTCGTATGAACACAGTGAGGTGGTGCGAGCTATTCGTCAGGGAGAACGCATCATTGTGGTTGAACATATTCCAGCGGAAGTCTGCGATCTTTGTGGCGATGTGCTTTTTACACCAGAGACAATTGAACGCCTGGAACACTTGCGCCACACCTCTGCCGCGCCAATAAGCACAGTTCCTCTCTATACATTTCCCAAATCCGCATAGCAAGCACAGCTCATGCAGACCACCTGTTATGATGTTTCAGTGCAAGTGGTCTGCATGAGAGATTAAACGTGCGCTACGCAGTCTTCTTTTTCGCCGTAAAGACTCCGTTGGGCTGGATTAGGACCGCCTCGGTTACCTTCTCTGTCGTATCGAGCTTGAACTCAACGCTAATATTGGAGTGTTCTTTGACCCGGAACTCTGTCCCCTTGTAAGGTACTAGCTCTAGATCAGGTTGTCCTGGCAGAGAGACGATCAACGCTTTCTCGCCCTTCAGGGCGACCGTTAGCGGCATACCCAGCACCTCATAGATACCAGTGAACTGCTCCAGAAAGCTCTTCTCCTGCATTCCCTTGCCATGTACGCGCTTGAACACAATATCGCTGACCATCGGCTCCATCGGCACACTGACCGTCTCGATATCGCCCCTCGGACTGGTAGAGAAGGAGAGCTTTAACGTCACATCGAAGCGTTCAAGATGAGCCTCGAAGGTATCGTAGTGATAGTGTGTCAGCGTAAATTCCATCGAGTTAAAGGTGGCCTTCAACTGCTCGCCATCCAGTTCGACGGACAGCAAGCCATAGCCTGGATGCTCGAAATCGCTAACGTAGGCGTCCAGCGGGTGCGAAGGCGAGGTTCCCTGTACACGGTCTGTCTCATTTCTCTCCTTCCCTAGCGACTCCGCAGCTTTCACCTCGTCATAGTCCTTCCTGAAACGCTCATTCCAGGGAGACTCTTCCAAGGCAAGCAGGCGATCACAGATGTTGTAGGTGAGAAGAGCGGGAACAGGACTGCCATTCATATTGCTCAAGACGACCATGCCGATATTCTGCTCAGGCAACAAGGTAACAAGCGAACTAAAACCATCAATATTGCCACCATGCTCGACCATTTTCACGCCGCGATAAGAATGAATAAACCAGCCCATACCATAGGTAGCGTTGGTGAGTTCAGGAAACCTGTTCGCCTCTTGCATAACCATTTGGGGGGAATGCATCTGCGCCATCTGCCCCTCGGAGACCAGTTGCATCTCACCAATCTTGCCCTTGTTCGCGTGCAGCAGTGCCCAGCGGCTCATATCGCTAATGCTTGAAACAATCGCTCCGGCAGGCGCAACGGCTCCCTGCGCGGCATAAAACGGAATCTCCTTCACCTCGTCTTTGCGCTCAAGGTAGGGATGTGAGCAGTTGGGCAGTTCTTTCGCTTTGTCGATATCGAAAAAGCTATTTGTCATCCCTAATGGCTGAAAAATGCGCTGCTGCACAAACTCTTCCCAACTCATGCCAGCCAGTTCGCCAACCAGATAGCCCGCCGCCATGTACATCAGATTCTGGTATTGAAAGAGCGTGCGCAAATCCTTAGTTGGCTCAAGATACTGCAACCGCTCGAACAGCTCTTTGCGTGTGCGCGAGGAGTTGTACCACATCAAATCGTGGCGAGGCAGACCCGAACGGTGTGTCACCAGATCACGGGGCGTCATGCGCTCGGTCGCGAAACTATCAAACATTATAAAAGATGGCAGATAGGTTCTCACTGGCGTATCCCAATCCAATTTGCCCTCATCAGCAAGGATTGCCATCGACGTAGTGGTAAACGCCTTCGTGCAGGAGGCAATGGGGAAAAGCGTCTCCGGCGTTACTGCCAGCTTTTCTTCGACGTTGCGCAGCCCGAATCCCTGCGAGAGCAGAATTTCGCCATCTTTAATAATCGCGACCGCGCAGCCCTGCACCTTCCACTCCTGCATGATTGTATGAACAAAATCCTCAAAGCCCTCTAACGGCTTTTTTGCCTCAGTTGTATCCGATACCTGCATAGCACACGCTCTGCTTTCTCTGCAAACTGCCGCTCGCCCTCGTAGCGGCGCAAACAATACACATCTCATCCAGTCTAAGCACGAGAATAAGAGCATGTCAAGCAGCCGGGGTAATTTTCGCAACAGAGGGACAGAGCATCGTCTTGCATAATCTAGCACACATCTTCTCTCGTTCTTAAAGAAGATAATGTATAATGTTATACGAAGAAAGGATGAGCCGCATTATGGCTACGATACCAATATATACAATTGGATACGGAAATCGCTCACTGGAACAGTTTCTTGCTTTGCTAGCAGAGTATCGTATTGCGTTCGTCGTAGATGTACGCTCTCAACCATACTCACGTTTCAACCCCAAATTTTCCAGAGGCGATTTAGAGAACAGCTTGAAACAGCATAAAATTCGCTACGTCTACATGGGCGATACATTGGGCGGCAGGCCAAAGGATGATAGCTGTTATATCGATGGCAGAGTAGATTATACTAAATTGCGCGAACAGGATTTTTATCAGGCTGGGATCAGCCGACTACGCACAGCCTGGGAAAAGCAGTTTCGGGTCGCGGTCATGTGTACAGAGATCAAACCGGAAGAGTGCCACCGTGGCAAACTCATCGGTAACACGCTAGTTGAGCAAGGGATTGACGTTGTTCATATTGACGAATTTGGGCATGAAAAAGGGCAAAACGAGGTAAATCAGAGCATTACAGGCGGACAACTCACCCTTTTTGAGGCAAATGAGAAAATGAGTTTTTCAAGAAAAATATATTTTTGAAAGATAATCTACTAACCTGCTAGATTTGTCTATTTATTCTCTCTTAATTTTACTTTTTACCTTAAAAACATGAGATGCTGAAAAGGAACGTAGGGACCGATTTATCGCGTCCGCGACCTGTGCGCCGACGATGTGCGTTGCCCTCTGGTACGGGAGATGGAGCATTTGGTGC
>DAICZM010000160.1 GCA_027311145.1 Ktedonobacterales bacterium | reverse complement strand
CTGTGGCATAGGTGCCGTCAGCAAGAACTCGCCGCGATCAAAATGCTTCAGAAAAGGCGCGTAGACGGTATTATCGTTATCGCTTCGCACCTCTTCAACCAATATCCTCGATTTTTTGACCAAAGTAAAGTACCAATTATTGTCATTAACGAGCAGAAGCCCGGCAATAACATGCACTTCGTGGCAGTTGACGACGGGCAGGCTGCGCGCACCGCTGTTGAACATCTTATTGCCTTAGGCCATCAACGTATCGGTTACGTGGGCGTTACTAACCGTCCTAAATCCAACCAATTCCGTTTACAAGGTTATCTGACTGCCCTGGAGACGGCTGGCCTTGAGCTTGATCCCGCACTCATCTTCACCTCGAATGCCATTGCAGAACATATCAAGCGTGGCGAAAGCAGTTTAGCATCGCTCTTAGAAGCGGGAGCTACAGCAGTTTTCTGCTACAACGACACGACAGCCATTGGATTGCTGGCCGCATGTTATCGACATGGTATTTCTGTTCCTGAACAGCTCAGCATCATCGGTTTCGATGATATTGATATGGCGATGTATACTATCCCGCCCTTAAGCACGATTCGCCAGCCACGTTTTGAGTTGGGCCAGCGAGCAATGCAGATGGCTATTGAATTAATTGATGGTCATACGCCAGAGAACCAGATACTCACCGGGGAGTTGGTGGTACGGCAAACGACTGCCGCGCCATCTCATCAACCGCTGGCATAAACGCATATCGCTCTTTTTTTAACCTTTTGCGCAATCGGTTGCATTACTATTATTTAACAAGGAGACCACCATGCAATTAGGTTTTCACGGCGCAACAACCATGCTCGCAGACCTGCAAACTGACGTAGCAGCAAGCGCACACGCGGGTTTTACGGGTCTGGAAGTCTGGGTAGCTAAGCCAAGCAAGGTTGATCGCTTCCTTGCCGACCATTCCATGGCTGAGTTAAAGGCTTTATTTCAGGATAATCACGTTGCTCCACTGACCCTTAATGCAATTTCATTCATTGCTTTTCGGGGCAACGAGTTTGATGCCATCAAAAAACAGTGCCATAAATTGTGCGAGCTTGCACAAGCTATTGACTGTCCAGCAGTTGCGGTGGTCGCCAGTCCCACTCCAAGCTGGGAGACGACCTGGGAGACGATTGTTGAAGAACACGTCTCTGCCTTGCAAGAACTCAGTGATATTGCACGCGGCTATGGCATCAAGCTCCCCTTTGAGTTTCTGGGCTTTGGCTGGTGTTCAGTACGTACACCACGTGGTGCGCAGGAAATCATTCAAAAGACCAAGCGCGACAATGTAGGCATGGTCTTCGATGCCGCTCACTTCTATGCTGGTGGCGGTTTGCTGCATGAGATCGAGCGTCTCGATCCTCAATCCATCTATATGTTTCACTTAGACGATCTGGAAGACACCTGTAAAGAAGCTATTACCGATGGAACGCGCCTCTTGCCTGGCTTGGGTGTGATTCCGCTTGACGATATTTGTGGCCGCCTCAGCAAAATTGGCTATGATGGACCCTGCACGGTTGAGACATTCCGCACCGAGTACTGGCAGTGGGACCCTATGCAAGTCACAGTCAAGGCAAGAGAAGCAGCCCTTAAAGTGCTATCCCCCTACTTTCATATAGAACAATAATCTGCATAACAGCACAACATTCGGGATGACATGCGAACGAATGGAAGACCTGTTGTACAGGAAAGGAGGTCCCAGGTAAGCAGTGAGCGAAATGCAGCAACCGGGAACATATGCTATTTCGTCTCCTCATTCATACTGAGTGTCCACATAACTATTGAGTACCGATTAGTACCGACTGTAGAGAATCACACAGTAACAGTGATTTACCAAAGGAGTGACCAAACAATGGCACATCGGAAATCAAAGATATTTTCCGCACGGTGGGCGATGTTGAGCATCATCAGTGCTATCTTCGTTGTCATCTTGACAGCCTGTGGTGGCAGTACGACCACTTCAAGTAGCAGTACTACGAGTAGTTCCAGTGGTGCTACAACCAGTTCAAGCAGCACGGGTCTCAGTGGTGGGACCAGTATTAGTGGGAAGACCATCCTGTTTGAGATCAAGAGTGGCCCAAGCAACTTTTTCTTTACGCCAGTTGTCAACGGAGCAAAAGCTGCTGCGGCCATGGCTGGACTCAATCTTCAAATCCAGTATGGTAATGATGATGACGCGACAATGGTCAATCAGGTCAACACAGCTATTGCCAGTAATGTTGCTGGAATAGCAGTAACGATTCCTGATGCGAGCCTGAACAAAGCTGCCTGCGATGCACGCGCGAAAAACATTCCAGTCGTTGCATTTAATACCAATGGTGCAACAGGTCAGGGCGCGCAGTGCGTGCAGGCATTCGTTGGTCAAGACTTTGCTCAGTCTGGCTACCTCATCGCTCAACGTATGATCAATGATGGTAAGATCAAGTCTGGCGATCATGTCTTCTGCCCGGTGGAGTCACCAGATCAAGTCTACGCAGTACAACGCTATGCAGGTGTGAAGCAGGCTCTGGACGCAATCGGGGCAACATGTGAAGTATTAGGGACGGGCAATGATTTGGCTCCTGCCCAGGCAACACTGATTTCGTATTTGTTAGGTCATCCTAAGACTGCTGCGATCATCGCGTTGGGAGGAACTCCTCTCTCAGTTGCACCTGCAGCAATCAAGAAGGCCAACATGAATATTCCAATCGGTGGCTTCGATCTTTCACAGGATATTCTGACAGCTATCAAGAGTGGCGTGATTACCGCGACAGTCGATCAGCAGCCATACATTCAGGGTTTCCAGGCAGTTTGGGATCTGGCATTGTATTTGCAATATGGTATCACGCCATCAAACGTCAATACGAGCAACCGTGCGTTGATCGATAGCACTAATGTCAGCCAGGTCATTCCCCTTGTTGGCGGCTCAAGTGCCATCCGTGGTGGTTGATACCCATCCTCGTTTCCCCAGTTTGTCGTAGCGAGGTTGTTTTCCATCAAATAGCCTGATAGAAACAGCCTCTATCCCGAAGGCTAAAGGCGAGTCACCGTCTCAATTGGAAATTTTTGGACAGCGTTGAGAAGAAATCCAGTTTCAGACACGCTTATCGGTAAGCCGAGAGACTCGCCTGAGTCTCAACACGAGACGCGTACACAGTTGCAAAACTTCTGTAGGTAAACAGAAGGCAGAAAGGGATAGATATGAGCCTTCAGCAAACAATCACCGATGAGGCAGCGGCAAAACGTACAAAGGCAGCAGGACGCCGTTATCGTCGCCAGCAATCAGCTTTTGATATTCTCATTCTTTTCCTGGTTGTTATAGGAGCTAGCGTGGTCTACGGGCTGATCAGTCCCGATACCTTCGCCTTTAACAGCTTCGCGAATATTCAGAACGCACTGTATACAATACCAATTGAAGTAGGTATTCCGGCACTGGGGGCTGGTGTGCTAATGATTGCTGGTGAGTTTGATCTTTCCATCGGCAACAATTATATCTTTAGCAGTATCGTCACGGCGCAACTTGTGACAACTAATGGTATGAATGTCTGGCTGGCAGTCCTCATTGGGTTATTGATTGGTACAGGCATTGGTTTGCTCAACGGACTGATCACGTTGTGGCTGAAAATTCCGTCCTTTATTACTACATTGGGGACATCGTTTTTCTGGTTGGCAGCAACATTCTTCGTGCATGGCGCATCGTCTCAAACCTTTTTCCCAGAACCATTCTTCGCATCGATCACAGCAGGCAGCATTGGTGTAATCCCTGCAACCTTCATCTGGTGGGCTGTGCTGGCACTCATCTTTTGGGGACTGCTGGAACGCAATCGGATAGGCAATCACATTTTTGCAGCTGGTGGAAATAAACAGGCAGCATTGGCAACTGGAGTACACGTAACCAGAACGAAGTTGATTGCTTTTGCTTTAACGGGTACTACTGCCGCGTTAGGTGGGATTCTAGCGGCAGCGTATATTAACAACGTCGCTCCTAGTAATGGTCAGGCACTACCATTAGAAGCCATTGCGGCTTGCGTTATCGGCGGATTGGCACTAAACGGAGGACGTGGCAGCATCCTAGGCATAGTTCTCGGCTCTGCGCTCATCTTCTGGATTCGCGATGTGCTCCTGCTACTCGGAGCGCCAGGGTTCTATATCGACGCACCTATTGGCATCCTCATCATTAGTGCGGTAGCAATTTACGAAGTACTCCGAGCACGTCGTTCTTAAACCCACCCAAGAAAGGAGAATGTACATGGGTATGGAACAGCTAGAAACAACATCAGCCAAACAGCCAGAACCAAATGGGAATACAAACGTTCCATTACTTGAGTTGCATGATATCAGCAAGCAGTATGGCCTGAACAAGGTTCTCAATAATGTGTCCTTTCATGTGAATCGGAGTGAGATTCTAGCCTTGCTGGGTGACAATGGAGCAGGCAAGTCAACGATAGTAAAGACTATTTCCGGTGTCGTGCGACCAGATTCTGGCATGCTACTCTGGGATGGTAAGGCAGTCACACTACATGCGCACACAGACGCGGCTGAACTTGGCATTGAGACCATCTACCAGGACACTGCACTCGTTGACTCTATGACTATTGCGCGCAATATCTTCATGGGACGTGAATTAGTAGGCCCGCTGGGCTTCTTACGCATGAAAGAAATGCGCGAAATTGCTTCCCATGTCTTAAAAACGATTGTCGCCATTGAAGGCATCGATAGCCCAGACAAGCTCGTGGGCAGCCTCTCTGGCGGTCAGAAACAGGCGGTCGCTATTGCCCGTGCGGTGCATTTCAAGCGTACTTTGCTGGTCCTTGATGAGCCGACCAGTGCACTGGCGGTGCGTGCCACCGAAGCTCTCTTCGAGTATCTACGCGCCCTACGCACGCAAGGTCTCTCCAGCGTACTCGTCACCCATAACCTGTATGACGCCTATCGCATCTGTGATCGCTTTGTCGTGATGGCACGCGGAGAGGTCGTCTTCCAAGCCACGCAAAAGGAGACCTCCGTCGAGGAATTGACCGAACACGTCAGCCGAGGCTAGGTTTTGCCAACTCAATCTGAACAAGAGAAGGAAACACGACGCGAATTGCTGGAAGGTAATATTATGCCCGAAACAACGAAGCAACCAAAACGAAAAGTGCGACTCGGCATTGTCGGTGGTGGGCCGGGATCGAATATCGGGGAGGCCCATCGCTACGCCGCCCGCCTTGATAACCGCTACGCCCTCGTCACCGGCGTTTTCGCTTCGGATGCCGAGCGTAGCCAAAGCTTCGCCGCAACGCTCGACATCGCTCCCGAACGTCGCTACAGCTCCTGGCAAGAGATGGCGGAACGCGAGGCTCAGCGTGCCGACGGCCTTGATGTGGTCAGCATCATGACACCCAACAACAGTCATTATGCCATTGCCAAAACGTTTCTAGAACATGGCATTGACGTTATCTGTGACAAACCGCTGACGACTGAATTGGAACAGGCACTGGAACTCCTACGTTTGCAGCGACAGACGGGCCTAATTTTTGGCGTGACTTATTGCTATAGCGGCTACCCGATGGTGCGTCAAGCTCGCGAAATGGTACGTAGCGGCGAGTTGGGCGAGATCAGGCTGGTGCAGGTCGAACATGCCTCCGGTTGGGCTTCGACATTGCTAGAAGCTGAAGGCCATAAGCAGGCACTCTGGCGCACTACGCCCAGTATAGCAGGGAAATCCAGCGTGGTTGGTGATCTGGGCACGCATGCCCATCACATGGCGCGCTTTGTGACCGGACTAGAGATCAGCGAGGTCTCAGCCGAGTTATCCAGCATTGTGCCTGGACGCCAGGTCGATGATAACGCGCATATCAAACTGCGCTTCAGCAATGGGGCAAGGGGCATGATGTGGGCCAGCATGGTCGCCACAGGGCACTGGCATGGCCTGCGTATCCGCGTCTATGGCGAAAAAGGCAGTCTGGAATGGGTGCAGGAACAGCCAAATGAGCTGGTCTTGCGCCCCGCTGATGGTAGACAGCAAATCCTGACACGCGGTTTCAACTGGCTCTCACCAGCAGCTCAACGAGCTTCGCGCCTGTGGCCCGGTCATCCAGAGGGCTATTTAGAGGCATTTGCGAACCTGTATACCGATATCGCCGATGCCATTCTTGCCCGCCGCGATGGGCTTGAGGCAGACGCACTGGCATACCTGTTTCCCACCGTTGAAGATGGCGTGCTAGGCATGAAGTTTATTGATGCCGCTGTCGCATCCCATCAGCAGAACGGACAATGGACAGATGCACTTGTTGCTCTCATCTAGACACAATGCACACATTTCAGACATTGAAGCAAGAAGGTGAACTATATGATACGATTTGCACTCTTCGGCGTCGGCTTAATCGGGAGCGTGCATGCCAACAATATCGCCACCCATCCCGGTACGACATTGCAGTACGTGTACGATGTCAATGCCGAAGCCGCACAACGGGCCGCAGCACGCTATGGCGCACGTGTAGCTCTCAGCCCTGATGAAATTTGGGCGACATACGATGTTGATGCCGTTCTGATTGCTTCATCGACCAACACCCATGCCGATCTCCTCAGCGGCGCAATTAAAGCGCGCAAACCCGTCTATTGTGAAAAACCAATTGATCTAAACATTGAGCGCGTCAAAACGGTCGTCCAGGAAGCATATCATAGCAATCTGCCCATCATGATTGGCTTCAGCCGCCGCTTTGATGAAAACCATTTAGGCGTCCGCGAAGCTATCCAGAACGGCGCAATTGGCAACATTGAGATGATGCACCTCGTCTCACGTGCGCAAGAGCCTCCTCCAATTAGCTATGTCAAAGTATCAGGCGGTCAATTCCGCGACCAGACCATTCACTTTTTCGATCTGGTCTGCTGGCTGGCTGATGCCGCACCCGTTGAGGTCTATGCGGCAGGCGCGGTTCTCGTTGATCCAGCCATTGGTGAAGCGGGTGATATCGATACTTCTATGTTGATCCTACGTATGCCAAATGGCGCGCTTTGCCATATCGACAATAGCCGTCGCACGACCTATGGCTATGATGAGCGCATCGAGGCTTTTGGTTCAGCAGGCATGGTGCAATCCAATCTCAAGCCAACCCGTGAAGTAGCACTCTACAAAGGCACAAAAACAATTTCCGACGGACTGCACGCAAGCTGGTTTGAGCGACTCCAGCCGAGCTTCGCGGTAGCACTGGCTACATTCGTTCAAGTCCTTGAAGGCAACAACGTGCCATACCCCTCACTGATGGACGGTTTACGCGCGCAAATCATCGCAGAGGCGGCCATCGAATCACTCCATGCCCATCAGCCCGTCAAGATCACCTACTGGCAGCCCGAATAATAGATGTTTTTCATCATAGGAGAGGTTTTATTATGACTCGAACCATTGGTATCGGTGTAATTGGGATGGGTTGGATGGGTGAAGTCCATAGCCGCGCGTATCGCGCCATTCAAGATCGCTTTCATGAGAGCGCATTTCTGCCACGCCTCGTCATCTGCGCCGATGCGGTAGAAGCACGAGCGCAGGCTGCGCAGCAACGTTTCGGTTTTGAACGCTATACAACCGATTGGCGAGCCGTTATTGCCGATCCAGAAGTTGAAGTTATTAATGTAGCAGCACCCAATAGCATGCACCTGGAGATTAATCGAGCCGTAACGCAAGCAGGCAAACATCTCTTGTGTGAAAAACCCGTCGGGCGCGACCCAGAAGAAACTATTCTAAGTGCCGCTGCCGCTCGCGAAGCGGGCGTGTTGACCGCCGTCGGCTATAACTATCGTTGGGCACCGCTGGTTCAGTATGCGCGCAAACTCATCAGCGAAGGCCAACTAGGGCGCATTACGCATTATCACGGACGTTTTCTCAATGGCTATGCAGCAGACCCCAACGGCTTCCTCTCCTGGCGTTTTGAGCAGGAGCAAGGTTTGGGCACACTGGGCGATCTACTGTCACACGTCATTGACATGGCCCATATGCTTGCTGGCCCCATCACGCGTGTCACCAGTGACAAGGAAATTTTCATTCGCCAACGCCCCATTCCGCAGCCCGGCAAAGGCACACACTACGATGTCGGCAGTAGCGATAGTCCAAAGGGCGATGTGACGAACGAGGATTATGTCAGCACGCTCGTACATTTCGCCAGTGGCGCACGCGGTATGTTAGAAGCGTGCCGGATTATCAACGGCGCGAAATGTGACATGTCCTTTGAAATTCACGGCACCAAGGGAGCCATCAAGTGGAACATGGAGCGCATGAACGAGCTACAACTCCAGTGGCGCAACGATGCAAACCCAGCCCAGGATGGCTATACGACACTCTTAAGCGGACCAGCACATCCTTATCACCAGCATTTCAACCCTGCATGGGGTTTGAATCTGGGTTATGACGACTTGAAAGTCATTGAGGCCTATAACTTTCTAAGTGCGGTCGCCAGTGGTCAGCAAGGTGAACCAGGTTTCAAAGAAGCCCTGGACGTGGCGCATGTGCAACAAGCCATTATCCGCTCCTGGACGAGCCAGAGTTGGGAGAGTGTTGGAGCTTAGGAAAGGACAAGGCGCATGAATCACATCAAACAATCGATTTCGTGGTGGTGTTATGCACAGCGTCATATGACCATAGAGCAAATAGTACACCTAGCAAAAGAGATCGGCTATGCGGCAATCGAATTGGTGGAACAAGAATACTGGCAAGTCATCAAGGATGCAGGCTTGGAGATCGCCTCAATAGCAGGGCAAGCGTCGATTGAAGAAGGCTTCAATCGACGTGAACACCACAATCATCTTGAGCAGGAGATACGTGCCAAGATCGCATTAGCAACGCAATGGGGCATTCCCAATCTCATTATCTTTAGTGGGAATCGCGCAGGTCTGGATGATAGGATGGGAGCAGAGATCACCGCGCAGGGCTTGAAACGTGTAGCCTATTTCGCTGAGGATCATGGTGTAACATTGCTGCTGGAAATGCTCAACAGCAAAGTTGATCACCTAGATTATCAAGCGGACCGGACTACCTGGGGCGTCGAGGTATGCCAGATAGTTGATTCGCCAGCAGTGAAATTACTGTATGATATCTACCATATGCAGGTTATGGAAGGCGATATCATCCGAACCATCCACGATTACCATCCCTGGTTTGGTCACTATCATACGGCAGGAAATCCCGGTCGGCATGAACTCGACGAGCGACAGGAGTTGCAGTATAAACCAATTATACAGGCTATTGCGGCGACTGGCTATACAGGGTACATTGGACAAGAGTTTATCCCTACTGGAGACCCCGAAGTAGCTCTCAGGCAAGCCTTCGAGGTGTGTAATTCGTACAGCATAAGCACGGAGTCCTTACCAGAGAAACCAGCCTTCTACCAGTAATCCGCACGATTATCAGGCAAAGGAGAAAGCGATGACGCAGGCACATATATATGT
>DAICZM010000015.1 GCA_027311145.1 Ktedonobacterales bacterium | reverse complement strand
CGTGCGCACCGTGCAGATTGGTGGCGTGCGTGTGCGCGAGGGTGACTATATTGGTCTGATCAATGGCAACCTGACTATTGCAGGCCACGATATGCAACAAGTTATTCGCGATACGTTGCAACGTATTAATATTGACAGCTTTGAGATTGTCACGCTCTACTATGGAGTAGATGTGACAGAAGACGAGGCGCAGGCGACGATTCGGCGCATCAAAGAGCAATATTCGCATTTAGAGATCGAAGTGGTCAACGGCGGTCAGCCTTACTATGCGTATATTCTTTCAGCAGAATAAATAAAGGAAAAACAGATAGCTGGCATCTGTAATGTAGGAGAATAAGATGGCAATTCGGATTGTCACCGATAGCACTGCCGACATCCCGAGTGAGATTGCGCTGGCGCAAGGCGTTACGGTTGTCCCACTCACGGTCTTCTTTGGCGAAGAAGCTTATTTGGATGGCATAGAATTAGACAATGCTGGTTTTTACCGCAAACTGCAAGCCAGTAAAGCGTTACCCCGTTCCTCACAACCATCGCCTGCCGCCTTTCAGCAGGCCTACCACCGCCTGATCGACGAGGGTGCCGATGGTATTCTCTCAATTCATCTCTCTTCAAAGCTGAGCGGTACCTATCAATCCGCCTGTACTGCGTGTTCCAATGTGCAGGAGAGTGGGTCCACTGTTCCCATTGAAGTAATTGATACCCATAGTATTAGTGTCGGTATGTCGCGCTCGATTCTGCGGGCGGCACAAGCTGCCCGTGAGGGCCAAAGCCTGGCAGAACTCACGGCTCTCGTTAACGATGAACAGCGGCGCACGCGCATTCTGGCCGTTCTTGATACGCTCGAATATGTCAAACGCGGCGGTCGTATTGGTGGGGCGCGCGCGATGCTGGGCAACATGTTAAGCGTCAAGCCGATTATCTCGCTACGCGATGGTGCGGTTGTGCCTATCGAGCAACCTCGCACGCGCAGTCGTGCCTATGCCCGCGTCGCTCAACTGATTGTTGAGATGGGTCAGATCGAAAATGTCACTATTGCAGAAGCCAGCGAAGAGGTTGGTCAGCAACTAGCGGAGGCCGTCAAGACGATCTATCATGGCGAATTGTTGAGATGGAAGCTCGGCGCAGTTCTGGGAACCCACACCGGTCCCGGCACGGCTGCCGTTGCGATTGTTATCGCACCCTAACTGTCTAAACTACAGATGTATGCGCACTATGCATGCGCTTTGCAAAAGGAGGATCCCTGTGCAGCATTACGTCGTTCCTAATATCTATGATGATATGAGCAATCAGGGCCAGGGCTATTTTGCCTTTCGCTTCACCTGTCAACAGTGCCGCTGGTCTGTCGATAGTGCGCCCATTCGTTCCTCTGTGAGTACTGCCACAAATATTATGGATGTAGGTGTGGGTCTGTTAGGTGGGTTTTGGGGCCGAGCTGCTGAGGCGGGCGAGAAAATCTATGGGGCGCAATGGCATACCGAGCAAGCGAATGCCCTACAAAAATCCTGGGGGCAGGTACAGCACCAGTTCCAACTCTGCCCCAAATGCCATCGCACCGTCTGCATGCGCTGCTTTAATGTCCAACTGAACCTCTGCACAGGTGACGGCTGCGCCCCCGATTTGCGCGCTGATGGCGTACAATTTCAACATCATATGAACGTGGACGCGCAACGTCAGCAGCTTGAGCAAGGCTATCAAGCACCTCACTTCAACATTAGCGGCCTTCCCTCCGCGGCCACTCCTGATATGCTCAAACCGCAGCAGGCTCAAATGGCCCAGCAAGCGATGTTGCCGGGGCAGCAGCAGGTGCAACCCCCCACGCCTGCTGCCATTGCCGGCTATAGCACACCCGGCTATCCGCAAGTGGTTATGTGCCCCACCTGTCGCAAGATGGGACCTCCCGGCAAGTTCTGTCAGGACTGCGGCACGAAGTTGCCCTTGCCCGATCTCTTTTGCCCTAAATGTTCCTCACCCGTCGAGAATGGTGCGCGCTTCTGCCCCGAATGTGGCACAAAACTCACCACTGCGGGCTAGCCAGGCATCACGAAGCACATGTATTGTTCTCTAACATAGGATTTTTTGACTGATTGGGCGTGAAATTTCCATAGATGGCCGCTAGCTGCGTATGCTGGTGGCTATCCACACACAGCACTAATACCGCCTTCTCGGCAGGATTGCTGCTACCGTTTGAAAATGTGATAAAGCCACTCACGCCCTGAAAGGTCAGTGCAGCAAGAGTCGTGTTCACACCCTCTTTGCTCTCTGTCCTATCGCTGATAGATGCTCCTGGGCTATTTGCCGCTCTCTCCAGCGCATCCGTTGCGTCATAAGAGAGAATCGCGTGTGGTCCAGGGCGTCCGATGTCATATGTTCCGTAGTTACTCCCGTTTTTGTCGCCAGGGTCAAAGGCATTGCGAAAATTCTGTAAAAACTGCTGTTGCTGCGGCAAGCAGGACGTATCATTCTGGCAGAAAACCGCGATGGTATCGGGATACACAAAGGCCGTGAAGTAGAAACTTCTGTAGTTGTCGGTATAGCCACCAAGTTCATAAAGGGCATCGCCGCCCATCGCCTTGACATCGGGGGCGAAAGCATTGATGTCAGCGTGCAGTGCATCGAAATCCTTTGATAGTCCCGCGAAAAACACTAACGTTGGGCGCGGATGCTGTTTAAGCGTCTGTTTCAAGGCCGCCTCGATGCTATTGCCATCGTTGGCTGTGTAGGCCTCTGTATAGGCCGTCTTGCCCTGAGCCTGCATTTCGGCAATCAGGCTATTGCCCAAACTGTTGCTGTAGCTATCGCTCTGGTCACTATCGATAAAGACTGCGATGACGTTTTGGCTCAGTTGATTGGCAATATAATTTGCCGCAGCTTGTGCCTGCTTGTCATCGGGTGGGGCAATCCTGTGAAAAAAAGCCTGGCTAGAAAGCGCAATGCTGGATGCGGAAGGTGAAACGACGGGCACGTCATAGCCCGCGAGGATCTTCATGGCATTCGCCGCCGAACCGCTGAATGGAAAACCGACCACGCCCGCGAAGGTTGCGTCATGTTGCGCGAACAGCACGATCTGGCGCGTGACATAGCTTGAGGTCTGATCTAACGTTGAAACACTACCAAGATTAGCGATCAGCACGCGCACCTGCTTGCCGCTCTCCTGATGCTGCCCGTTATAGGTTTCCTGGAAGAGGGAGACGCCCTGCAAGTCCTCGTTCCCAACCGATAGCGAGTTATTATCGCCCGGCACATCGCTCAGCGTTGTAGCAACGATCAGCGTAATAAAGGGACGCGAGATGTTCTGATTGGCTGTGAAGATGCGCTGCTCTACGCTGCTGACTTTATCGCTAAAAATTGTGCTGTTCTGGCTACCATCGACGATCCCAACGCTGGTATTAATGCTAATATTTGGATCTATCGGTAATGTCACTGTCATTTGTGTTGTGCCGATGCCATCCCCACATGTTGGCAATTGCGCAACAGGCGCGAGGTCACACAGCGGCATGCGCACCTGCCAGGGCGCAAGTGATGTTGTAAGGCCAACAAAGATGATAATGAGTACTATCAAGGCGGCCAGTACCAAGCCAGCCACTTTTTTGTTGTTGCTTACTACCTGCTTAAAGGCTTGCCACAGACTGTCAAGCAATCTATCCAGAAAACTAAAAATGTTATCCGTGACAGTAGACCAGAAAGGTAGCCCGACAAAGGCCAGCATAAGACCTACCAACGCCAGCATGTTCGCCGTTGCGTTATTAAATGATTGTGTATAAACGATTGGCGCGGAACCAATAAAGAGGAGAAGCCCCAGTGTAAAAAATGCGGCGCGTGAGCAGCCTTGTCCTGCATGCTGGTTACTGGGTGGTGGACTGGGTGGTGGGGTTCTTCCCATTGATGCGTTGGGGTTTGGAGGGAGGGCGGCCATTATCTAGAACCTTTCTTCTACTTGCACTCTAGTAGCTATCTGGAAAATGGTGCGTCTGTAATGCTGAGTCTATGAGATCATTATAGCAGATAAAGGTTATAGTGTGAAAGCATCTACTCAAGTCATCTGGTTCTATTCCCTTATAGAACCAGACGACAATTTGTGGGAAATTATTACAATTCGCTATTTTAGACTGCGCGCCAGACCTGTACAACGCCGCCAGTATCGCCAGAGGCCACATTTTGGCTATCCGCTGACCAGCAGACCGTACTGACAAGATGGCTATGTCCCTGGTAAGTATAGAGGTTCTGTCCGTTAGCTGCGTTCCAGACCTGCGCTGTTGCATTGTAATAGCCCGCGACAAGACGACTGCCGTCAGGTGACCAGGCGAGCATGTCCACGTTGCGTCCATTGCCCTGATAGGTGTACAGAAAACCTCCGCTCGTTGCGTACCAGACCTGCACGGTCGTATCATCGCTGCCAGAGGCGATGCGCGTGCCATCGTTTGACCAGGCCACCGACCAGACACGCGCTGAATGGCCTGTATATTTGACGATGAGCGTGCCGCTGCTGGCGTTCCAGACCTGGACGGTATTGTCATCTCCACTGGAGGCAATCATCGAGCCATCGGGCGACCAGGCCACGCCACGCACAGGAGCCGTGTGGCCTGTGTATTTCATGTACATTGTGCCACTCGTGTCCCAAATCTGGACAGTTGTGTCATGACCACCAGAGGCAATGCGCGTGCCGTTGGGCGACCACGCGACACTGTCAACGCCATTAATCGTGCCGTTGGTAGGGTTTGGTCCAGTTGCATGTCCTAGATAGGTGTAGATATGCCCGCCACTGCTGGCATTCCAGACCTGAGCTGTGCGGTCACGTCCGCCAGAGACAATCATCGAGTTATCAGGTGACCATGCCACGGCATAGACCTGATCGCTGTGGCCCGTATAAGTGACAAGCCTACCGCCGTTGCTGCTATTCCAAACCTGTGCGGTAAAGTCCGCGAAACCTGCGGCAACCCGTGAATTGTCGGGCGACCACGCGGTAATATATGCCTGCCCGGAGCCAGGTTTATAGGTGTACAAGGTACTGCCCAGTGTTGGCCCTGGGGGTGGTTGAGGCGGTGCTGTTGGGTCAGGCGTAGGAGCTTGAGTGGGAGCTTGAGTAGGAGCTTGAGTGGGAGCTTGAGTAGGAGCTTGCGTGGGCACAATCTTGGTTGGATGTGGCGCGGGCGTTGCTGAATTGACAGGTGGAACTGATGTGACAATCCCTGTTGGCGTGATGCCGTGCGGTGGAACGGTTGACACGTGATAGGGATTGATATTGAGCGAGAATGCCCGCAAAAGCGAGGTTTGCGAGAGCCAGGCCAGGCTTCCGCCAATGACCGTAATCGCGGCAGCCCCGCCAAGCAGGGCGCGCCGTGAGATGCGGATGCCGGAATATGGAGCGGGCGTAGATGTGGAACCGACGGCGGCGTTGGCAACACCGTTGCGTTGTGGCGAAGCTGTCCCTGGCGAATCGCGTATGAGGGTTGGCTCATCGGAACCCAGGTTAGGTTTATCGGTCGAGATTAACTGACGTTTGACGGTTTGCGAATCAGCATTGGTGCGTGGGGCCTGCAACGTGCTTTCACCGCTACCTGCTACTGTTGGAGCGTGTGTCGCGCTGGTCTGTGTTGACGACGTTTTGGTGCGGACGATGGTTGAGTCGCTTGTGGTTGGCAATGTTACTTGCGCCGGGTACAACTGTGAGTCTGCTGGCAGGCGGAGCGCGCCAATAAAGGCGCGAATACTGCGATAGCGCGTCTCGCGTTTTTTGGAGAGCGCGGTCAGAATGGCATCCTCGATAAAGGGCGGGATAGCTGCATTGAGCTGCGTCGGCGGTGTGGGAGTCTCTGAAATATGCTTGAACATCAGAACCGCTGAGTTGGGGGCGGTGAATGGCGGCTGTCCAGTCAGAAGCTCATAGGTGACACAGGCCAGAGCATATTGGTCGCTCTCACGACTGATGTGCCCTTCAAATTGCTCTGGAGCCATATAGCGCGGCGTACCTGCCGTCGTGGTTGATTTTAGGCTCGCAGACGCAATCATGGTTGCCAGGCCGAAATCCGCGAGCAGTGCCTCTCCTTTGGCATTGAACAGTATGTTTTCTGGCTTGATATCGCGATGCACAATCCCTAACGCGTGCGCATGATGCAATGCCTGCCCGATCTGCGATACAAGCGTCAGCACGCTCTCTAGGGGCAGCAATGTGGGAGCAAATTGTTCGAGGTGCTGGCGTAGCGAGCCTTGTGGAGCGTACTCAGAGACGATATAGGGCATGCCTTCATGAATGCCAACATCGAGAATGGGCAAAATATAGGCGTGGTGCAGCATTTCAAGAAATTTGGCTTCTTGTAGAAAACGTTCAGCCTCTTCTTGTGAGTTGAGTGGCACATGGTGCATCAACTTGAGCGCGACTGTGCGATTAGTCAATACTGCGTGTTGTGCGAGGTACACGCGCCCAAACGAGCCACGTGCCAGTTCTTCTATAACACGATAATTGCCAATGAGGCGCGAATCTTCTGTCATGATGCCACCTCGATATATACGAAAATGTAACAGTACGCTTATATCCCCCAATGCTGAAAGTATAGCACCACTGTAAGAAAAGTGCAACGGGTTACACTATAGCGTTGATGGATTGTTTTGCACCATCAAGTAAAAATGTGCTTGAAAATCTTGTTGTGCTATGCTTGTCTCGTTCTCTTCATTAGTGGAATATTGTCTGGACAAAGATGATACAGTATCAGAAAGAAGGTGAGGATTATGCCGTGTTGGTGCATAACCAGGAGACCATCAATGCATAAGAAAGAGGAATAGAGCTAACGATGCAGGACGAGAACATACTGGACGCTGCGCAGCAGCCCGGCGCGCTGGGTGATATGACGCCTGACGATTTTCGCCGCTATGGTCATCAAATGGTCGATTGGATGGCCGACTATTTCGCGCACGTGGGCGAGTATCCCGTGTTATCGCGCAACACGCCCGGAGCGATTCGTGAGGCCTTGCCCGCGCACCCTCCCGTGCAGCCAGAGCCAATGGAGTCCGTGTTTGCCGATTTTGAGCGCGTCTTGCTCCCTGGCATCACGCACTGGAACTCCCCCGGCTTTATGGCTTATTTCGGTATTACGGGGTCTGGCCCGGGCGTATTAGGAGAAATGCTTGCCAGCGTACTCAACGTCAATGCCATGCTCTGGCGCACCTCGCCCGCTGCAACGGAGCTAGAGCAGGTCACGCTGGACTGGTTGCGTCAGATGCTCGGCCTGCCAGCTCCGCTTTTTGGCGTCATCAACGATACCGCCTCGTCCGGCGTGCTATACGCGCTGGCGGCTGCCCGTGAAGCGACACCCCATCTGTTTATTCGCCAGCGTGGTATGGCTGGTCGGCATGAGCTACCGCCCTTGCGCTGCTATACCTCGCAGGAGGCCCATTCCTCGGTCGAGAAGGCCGCGATTGTCCTGGGTATCGGTCAGGAGGGGTTGCGCAAGATACCAACCGATGAGCAGTTCCGCATGGATGTCGCGGCCCTAGAGCAGGCGATTGAGGAGGATATTGCCCGTGGCGTACAGCCTTTCGCGGTCGTCGCAACCGTTGGCACGACCTCTACAACCAGCATCGACCCCGTGCCGCAAATTGCCGATCTCTGCGAACGCTATGGTCTCTGGCTACACGTCGATGGCTCTTATGGTGGCATGGCGGCGATTGACCCCGCGATGCGTTGGGTCCTGGCTGGCTGCGAGCGTGCCGACTCGCTGATCGTCAATCCGCATAAGTGGCTCTTTACACCGATCGATTGTAGCGTACTCTACACGCGCAAAGCGGCAGTGCTGAAAGCTGCTTTTAGCCTCGTGCCGGAATATCTGCGCAACACGGAGAGTACGGGCGACGAGGTGCCGAACTTGATGGACTACGGCAATGCGCTCGGACGACGTTTCCGCTCGCTCAAACTGTGGATGATTATGCGCTACTTTGGACAAGAGGGCCTGGCGGCGCGTATCCACGCGCATCACCAACTGGCTACCCACCTCACGGAATGGGTCAACGCCGCTCCCGATTTTGAGCAGATGGCTCCCACCAATTTCAGCCTCGTCTGCCTGCGTGCCCATCCGCAGGATATGGACGATGAGGAAGAACTGGACGCCCTGAACGAGCGCATCATGAGCGAGATCAACGCCCAGGGTCGCTTCTTCCTCTCGCATACAAAGCTACACGGTCAGTTTACAATTCGGGTCGCGATTGGCAATTTGCGCACAACCGAGCAGGACGTGCGCGACCTGTGGGCCGAGCTACAGCGTCTCGCCCGCCCGTAGTACTCTGTCAAACGTGATTGCATACCTCTCCATGAGAGCCAGCGTGTGCATGACCCCCACAAAGGGTGTTACTACATCGCATGTGTTTTGTGGGGTGGCATGGAGAGGTATGCCATGAGGTTTGACAGAGCCGTAGGGACGGGGAAAATGCAGGAGAGAATGGGTACGGATGCGGAATTGTGGGCTTTTCGAGATATCTGCATCCGTACACAGGCGTATTCTTAGCGACCAACATTAAAACGGAAATGCGCGATATCACCGTCCTGTATCACGTAATCCTTGCCTTCGAGGCGTTGTAAGCCCTTCTTGGAGGCAGCGGCGAATGAGCCACAGGCCATGAAATCCTCGAAGCGCGTGACCTCGGCGCGAATAAAGCCGCGCTCGATATCGGAGTGAATCTTGCCCGCCGCTTCGGGAGCCTTTGCGCCCTTCGTCACTGTCCAGGCGCGCACCTCGTCCTCGCCAGCCGTTAGGAAGGTGATGAGGTTAAGCAGACGATAGCCGACCTGAATGACGCGGTCCGCTCCCAGTTTGGGCAGGCCGAGCGATTCGAGGTACTCCTGAGCATCCGCTTCGGGCAGTTCGGCCAGTTCGGCTTCGAGGCGCGCAGAGACGGCGACAATCTCTGCTCCCTCGTTCCTGGCATGTTGGGCAATGCCCGCAATGCCTTTAAGTTCGCCCTCTAGCGTGCCAACCGTTTCTCCTCGCGCAATCTGCTCAAGCACGTTGTTGGCCTCGCCCAGAATGTCCTCGCTGACATTGAGAACATACATGCGCGGCTTCATGGTGAGCAGGAACAGGTCTTTCATTATTCCTTGCTCCTGGCTCTCAAGCGAGGCCTGGCTTGCCAGTTTTAGCTCGTTGAGGACCTCTTGCATCTTGCGCAGTGTCTCTAACTCCTGTAGAAATTTCTTATCACCCGATTTGGCATCCTTTTTTGTGCGCTCAATGCGTTGCTCGACCGAGGCAAGGTCGGTCAAGGTCAGCTCGGCATTCAGACTCTCGAGGTCGCGCATGGGGTCAATTGTATCGTAGACATGTGGGACATTGCTATTGGCGAAGGTGCGCAGGACGATAGCCAGAGCTTCGGCGTTGCGAATGTGGCCCAGGAATTCCGCGCTCAGTCCCTCGTGCTTCTCCTTCGCGCTCTGTGTGGCCTGACCCATACCAGCCACATCGACGAACTTGACGGTGGTAGGCGTCACTTTTTTCGGATGAAAAATCTCGGCAAGCGGTTGCAGACGCGCGTCGGGAACCTGGATGATAGCGACGTTGGCCTGCACGGTGCTGGTCGCGTAGCCGCCGATGGGCGCGCCCGCCTTTGTCAGGGCATTGAACAGGGTGGTTTTGCCGCTTTGGGGCAAACCAATAATACCAATTGTAAGAGCCATTTTAGAACAATCCTTTTGCTGGATAGAATCTTTTTTCTGTTGTGAGGTGTTTCTCTCTTTCTTGGGAGTGTATCATAGCGACAATCGGCTGTCGAGAGGAAGCCGGAGCGTATGCAAGGTTGTACATTCTGCTCCTTGACGATAAGCGCAGAAGACACTACAATATTTGTACAGAGAAGGTGTTTCCAATAGATGGAGGTTGTATCTTTATGCCATTGTATGAGTATTACTGCTCAAATTGCCAATCAAAATTTGAGCTGCTGGTGAGCCATAAACATGCTGATGATATTGTCTGCATGAAATGCCATAGCGAGAAGGTGCGTCGCTTGCTCTCAGTGTTTGCTGCACCGCGTAGCGATGTGGCCACTGCTGATGGTTCTGATTCGGCCCCTTCGATGGGCAGTTGTGGCTGCGGCGGTGGTGGCTGTGGTTGCCACTAGACATCAGGGATAGCCGCTATGTTTAATACGCTTAGTTATCGGCGGGGCGTGCTAGAGGGTGTGATCCTCTACACGCTGGGCCGTCTTGGCGCACTCATCAACCCATCAGTCTTTCCCGCTTGGGTTTTTGTGGTTGCGCCACTTGTTTTTTTGTCGCTCCAATACCTGCTTGCCCCAGTGTGGGCTACGCGACGCATGGCATCGACCAAACGTGAGCGGTTGAGCAAACGCTTTTGGTGGCTTGGGCCGCGTCTGGCGGCCATCTGTTTCGTCATTGATCTGTTCATCACGCTGGCTTTTGGCATGCCTGTCAATCTCTTTGGCACGCAACAGGGTTCAGCTCTGCTACGTTTGATGACTAGTGGTCCCAATCACCTCACGCTGGCGGACTTTGGCATCTACGAACTCAAGACTGCTGCTCTGCTTTTCGCCCTCTTTACGCTATGGGTGATCTGTGTGCGTCTGGCCATGGGCGGTTTTCTGCGCTTTACGATGCCCGCAGGAGGAAATCGTGTAACATTGTAAGCGGTGTTGTGTCACACGAAGGCTGTTGCTTTTCGATGCAGTATGCTTGGCACAAAAAGTTTGTAGCTGTTGCTTCTCACCTGTACATTTGTTACAATGTTCGTAACATACGAAGTTGAGTTTTGTCTAAATTGTTCTGGTGAGACGAAAGGTACGGTAGCAATCCGTGTCAAAAATATTTGCGATTACCAATCAGAAAGGGGGCGTGGGTAAAACCACAACCTCAATCAATCTTGCTACGTATCTAGCAGCAGCAGGGCGTAAGGTCTTATTGGTAGATATGGACCCCCAGGCGAACACGTCGAGCGGTATTGGTGTATTAAAAAATGTCAGGCAATATACTATTTATGATCTGCTCGTGCAACCGGATGAAGAAGTCACAATCTTTGATGTGATTGTGCCGACAGCCCGACGCGAACTGGTAGTAGCTCCCTGCACCGTTGATCTGGCTGGTGCAGAGATGGAACTGGTGGGTGAGATTGCACGTGAGAATAAGCTACGACAGGCCTTAGAGCCAATTAAAAGTCGCTGCGATTATATCATTATTGATTGTCCCCCGTCGCTGGGTTTGTTGACAATTAATGCGCTGGTCGCTGCCGATGGTCTGATTATTCCTATCCAGTGCGAGTATCTGGCCTTAGAGGGCTTGAGCCAATTGCTCAATACCGTCAATATTGTAAAATCAAAGCTCAATCCCAGCCTGTATGTTGCTGGCGTCGTTCTCACCATGTTTGACCCCCGTACCCGACTTGCGGGCGATATTGTGCGTGAGGTTCGTAACCACTTCCCCACTGAAGTCTTTCAAACAGTCATCAGTCGCAACGTGCGTCTGAGCGAGGCTCCTAGCTTCGGGCAATCCATTCTCGATTACGATCCTCATTCGCCAGGAGCAATGGCCTATCGCGCACTTGCCGAGGAGGTAATGGCTCGTGGCTAAGCAGAAATTTGGTCTAGGGCGCGGCCTCGATGCGCTCATCTCTGGGGCCTCAGAGGTGATGGGAACATCACAACCCGCTCGTACTGACGTGGAGAGTGTGCAGGAAGTGCCAATTGACAGTATCATACCCAACCCACGTCAGCCGCGTCGCATCTTTCGCGAGGATGATCCGCGCTTGCTCGAATTGCGCGACTCCATTAAAGAGCATGGCTTGATTCAGCCGATTGTCGTTGCGCGCCTCAATCAGGATGATGGCAAGCTCATCAGGGAGACGCGGCCAAATCCCGCCGCATGGTTTGGGCAAGAGGAGGGCCGAGAGCCAGTTCCAGAGATCGTAAAAGCTCTTCAATACCAAATTATTGCCGGAGAACGCCGCTGGCGGGCCTCTCGCTTGGCAGGCCTGACAACAATCCCCATTGTCATTAAAGATGTCACGCCGCAGCAAATGCTAGAAATGGCCCTGATTGAGAATATTCAGCGGGCCGATCTCAACCCCATCGAAGAAGCCCTGGCCTACCAGTCCCTCGTGCAGGAGTTTGGCATGACGCAGGAAATGGTAGCGAAACGGGTAGGTAAAGATCGCACGACAATCACCAACTCGCTACGTCTCTTGCAGCTTGCCCCTAAGGTGCGTGAAGCCCTGATGAGCCAATCCGAATATTTTACTGAAGGCCATGCCCGCGCTTTGATTGGCATTGAGCGTGAGGAAGACCAGATCACCGCTATGGGCAAAATTATCACCTTGCGTCTCAATGTGCGGCAGGCCGAAGAACTGGCGGCGCAGATCAAGGCGGGCCAGGAGCAGGATGCGGCAATCCAGCAGATTACAACGCTAGCGCGTTCCCCTGAATTGGTTACCCTGGAGAGCCATTTTCGCGATGCCTTGTTAGTCAAAGTGGACCTGAAACGCAATGCCAGGGGTAAGGGCACGTTAGTACTGCATTTTAATGACCAGGAAGAACTGGAACGTCTCTATAACCAGTTGGTAAAACGCGAAGAGTAAGCGCGTAGTCGCAATGAGTGCATTGGAGGGTGTGTATGACGACGGTTGAACGTCCATTTGAAAAAATTCGGCGCAAAATGGTAGCGGCACGGATTGAGTTTATGGGGCAGCTAGCAAAATTCAGCAAAGACGCGCTATCACTCTATACGGCAGAGGGTGAGTGGTCGCCACTGCAAATTGCCTATCATCTCTATATTGCCGATGGGCTAGCTTTAGAGCAGATGCGTCTGGTTCAACAAGAGGATAATCCGCTGATCGCCAATGTGGCTGAGCAGGCTCCGCAGGCCACCCGTGAGGCCGAGCCGCCCGCATCACTTGATGCCGTCTTGGCGGGGATGGCCGCCCGCCGCGAAGAACTTTTTGAATATCTCTCCGCTCTACCCGATGTGGCCTGGGAGCGTCCCTTCCGCCACGTCGAGTGGGGCGAACGCAAATTCTATCAACTCGTGAATGTCTTGCCGTTCCACGATCAGCAGCACGCGCAACAACTGGCAAAAATGCGAGAGATGTAGTGACACCCCTTGCGGGTGTCATGGATAGGTATGCCATCATGTTTGACCGCGTTGTTGTGTAAATTTGTGCTAAAGCTCCAACTCATGCCGAAACTCATCGAGATAGCTGCGCATGAAGGCGGTACGTTGTTGCGCCAGCGCGCGGCCTGTCTCGGTTCCCATTGTCTCACCCAGTTTGAACAGCTTGCGGTAAAAGTGATCGAGCATATAATGCTGATCGTCGAGCGGGTGCTGCTCCGCGAAAGGGTCATCGGGATGGTAGGAGCGTGTCGCGGCGGTTCGGCGCACAGCTCCGGTCACGGCCCAGCGCAGGATGCCAATCGCTCCCAAGCCATCGAGTCGATCAGCGTCGCGTACCACATATGCCTCTAATGTTTCTGGTTGCAGCCCCTTACTGAAACTATGTGCAACGATTGCATGTATGATCGCCTCTTGCGTTTCACGTGGAACCTCATAGCGCGTGAGTAGCTCGTGCGCCAGTGTCACCGATTGGTCGGCGTGATGGGCATCGTGTTGAGATGGGACGGTGCGTCCTAAATCATGCAAGAGTGCCGCCATGCCGACAATAAAGTGGTCAGCCCCCTCACGTTCCGCGATATGGAGAGCCAGCGTATAGACGCGCTGAATATGTTCCCAGCCGTGTGCCAGATCATCCAGACCAGTAAAACGTTGCTGTACTTCCGTGTAGGTTTGAGCCAGTGTGTGTTCTGCGCGCTGTGTTATTTCCATCATGTTCAGGAGAAATCTCTCCGTCCTTTCACTGTGATTGTCCTATCTTCTATTTTCTGACAAAATGGCAAGCCTTGCCAGAAAATCACCCAGATGGGTGATGAAAATTTCTCTGACCTTGTTATACTGAGAGCAAGGAAAATATCTTAGGGAACAGATTGTTCTTGTAGTGTTTTTTTGTTGATAAAGGACCCGTGATGCATTCTATAAGTAATGGAAGCAGTAAGGACCGCTTTAGCGTGTCCCTTAACATGAGCAATGACAGGTATGCCACATGTACAACACCTGTGCTGATAGACGAGCCGATGGCGCATGTAGATGGCGTGAAGTATGAGCGCGCTCCTCTGCTTGCAACCCGTGTTATTCGCTTGTTACTGGTTGATGACCACGCGCTCGTGCGTGAAGGCATACGACGCCTACTGGAACTAGAACAAGATATGCAAGTCATTGGCGAGGTTGGCAATGGACTGGACGTGCTAAGTCAGGTCCGCCTCTTGCGCCCAGACGTGATTTTGATGGATATCCATCTGCCGGTCGTCGATGGCATCACGCTGACTCAACATGTGACACAGGCTTTCCCTGATACCGCTGTGATTATGTTGACGATGCATCAGCAACAACAACACATGTTACAAGCTATGAAAAATGGCGCACGTGGCTACCTGCTCAAAAGCTCTTCAATCCGCGATGTCGCACAGGCCATTCGCGCCGTTTTTGAGGGAGGAACCTATGTTGTGCCACAACTGACCGATATGCTGGTGCATGAATATCGCCGCCTCGCGGAGTCCGCGTCCGCAAGTCCGCTCCAAGAAACGCTGAGCGAGAAAGAGTGCAGCATTATTCGCCATGTCGCGGCAGGCATGAGCAACAAAGAGATTGCTGATCGTCTCGCTTATTCCGAGAAGACGGTCAAGAATTACCTTTCTACGATTTTCCAGAAGCTCCATGTCCGTGACCGCACGCAGGTGGCTATTTTCGCGCTTCGTCATGGCCTACTGCCGGACGGACTTGATACCATGCCTGATGAGCAGAGTGGCTGGTAGATACTATAGTTATCAGCCACGACATGCCGATAGTGCTTAGGAGCCAGCGCAACTTTGCGCAGCAGGGCTTGAAGTTGTGTTGCTGTCGTAGGGAAGACATAGGCTGCACAGGTATCGCTACCGACAATATTCTGGTAATTGGGTACGCGGTTATGGCTTGGTTGCAAGTTGTTATCAACCACGCTACAAATGAGATGTTCGTCACTGAGAAAAGCCATATTGTCGCAAGACCAGTAATCGGTATAGAGGTGGGTGATGCCCATCTTCTCTACCTGCTGAATCAAGTCGGCCTCGTGTCGATTGGCGGCTTGCGCGGCGGGAATCTCGCTTACAAGGATACCTGTACCGATCAGCAGAAAGACGCAGATCAGCGCGAGCAAGGTGCGACTACCATAGCGTCCTAGCTGATGCCAGAAGGTTGTCTGCTGTCCCATCTGGTTTGCTCCTGCCCAAAGTGGAGCGAGGACAACGGGAGTGGCGATCAACAAGCTACTGAGGTAGCGGGCATGAAAGCCGGGCCAGCTCATCGGGGCGGAACTGACGGCATAAGCGGTGATTGCCAGTAAAGCGGCTGCCGTTATACAAAAATGGGCTACCGTCTTCACCTGTATGGCACGCACAAAAGCCTCATCTCGCTGTGGGCGGACACGCCAGATAATTCCTATAGTCATGATTGCCGAGAGCAGGAGCAGAGCCAGATAGCCCAGTCCGCCGCTGGCATGCATCATCGTACAGCTCAATGAGTGTGGACTGGTGTCACCGAGCCAGGGCAACTCCATTACGGGACAGAAGGGGTTACTGGTTGCCATTGGCACACTAACCAGGAGCGTTCCCTCGATGCCGTGTAGCACGCCTGCCAATGTATGGGGAGCCTGTGTCGTACTACCCTGAAAGAGCTTGAGAAGTGTAATAAGCGAGGTTTCACCTTGCAGATGGGTCTGTTGCTGATTGTAGAGAAGCAGTGGATATGCGCCAAGCAGGAAGCCGCCAAGCATGACTGGCCATGTCCAGAAGATCTCGCGCCAGCAGAAGAGAAGTAGAAGCAGACCGGCAAGCGCGAAAAAAGGCAAGACGATCATATCGCTCCATACACCCAGGCCAAGCACTAGACCCCAACAGGCATAGAACGGTATGCGCAATAGCTTCGTCGATAGCCTGCTGGGGCGGTGATAGGTCAATGTGAGCCAGGAGGCGAGTAGAAAGGCCAGCGAACCAAAAAGCAGCGTTTGCGTTGTGCCACCTGTCGCAATCGTTTCGCGTGTCAGCACATAAATAGAGCCAACACTCAGACAGGCCAGCGTGACCAAACCAAGTGCTTTTGAGAAGAGCAGGCGTGTTAGCAGGTAGGTGCTGATGAGGAAGAGCATCGTGAGCAGAATGACGCTCAGGCGTAAGGCAAAGAGCGAAGGCCCAAACAGATGCATAAAAAAGGCTCCCAGGTAGGCTTCCAGCGATCCCATGTAGTCCTGCCCATAGAAAAGCAGTGGATGCTCGCCGTGATAGGCGATGTGTAGAGCCATTATGCCCATTGTACCTTCGTCCGCATTGGTCGGTGGCCACCCCAGGGCAACGAGTAACACGCGCAGGCCTGTGGCACACGCAATAATAATGCCTGCATAGAGATCATACATATCAATTTTCTGATATTTCATGTGGAGGTCGCCTCTACTGCTTTGTCAAAAACTGTTGTGAGTATTTTACACAATCTCTCTTGATGAGTCAAACCGGGGCATGCGAGAGAACAAACCAATTTTCTGTTCCCCTTGACAAAACTTGCATGGCTCCTCTATAATCAAAGAGAGACAGTAAGTAAGCTGTTCATACAGACAGAAGAAAGAATTACACGGTACAGATATGCACAACCTAAAAGCCAAACAACTTAATACGAATACCAGCTTTGGCTTTTATTATTGGTTTAGCCCCCCGGCATGAAGGTGGGCCTTTTAGGCTGTGTAAAACATCACCAACATGCCGGGGAAGCAGAGGATTAAAACCTCTGCTTTTTTGTTTCTTAAAATTAGCAAAAGAAAGAGGACTTGTATCATGATTATCACCATTCGTCAGCATGCAACCAGCGAAGAACGTGCCCAGTTAATGACCTTGTTGTGTCGGGTTATGGGTAGCCTAAATCCTATTGCGACAACACAAATAGATGGACGTGAGGTTATCGCCCTCGATCAGCAGCAGATTGATAGCCAGGCACAGGCTATGCTGAAGCACGAAGGTGCGGTAGAACGCCTGCAAATGCTAAAAACGCCCTACCAGCTTGTCAGTCGAGCCTTCAAAGCCGAGTCAACGCGCATCGTCGTCGGGGAAGGCCATGACTGTGAACAGGTCATCATAGGCGGAACAGGGGCAAGCCCTGTCATTATTGCTGGCCCATGCGCTGTCGAAAGCCGAGAGCAGTTACTCTCAACCGCATGTGCGGTCAAAGGCGCAGGAGCGCAGATTCTGCGTGGTGGGGCCTTCAAGCCACGCACCTCCCCTTACCAGTTCCAGGGACTTGGCATGGAAGGTCTCCATCTATTGGCGGAGGCGCGCCAGATCACAGGTCTACCAGTGATTACCGAAGTGATGGAGCCGGCCCTCATCGATGCGGTCGCCGAACATGCTGATATTCTGCAAATTGGCAGCCGCAACATGCAAAACTTCCCACTCTTGCTTGCTGCCGGACGTAATAGCCTGAAACGCCCTGTGATGCTCAAGCGCGGCCTCTCTGCGACGATTGATGAATGGCTACAAGCGGCTGAATATATTGTCGCAGCTGGCAATCCAAATGTGATGCTTTGTGAGCGTGGTATTCGCAGTTATGACCCGCAGACCCGCAACGTGTTAGACCTCTCCTGTGTTCCCCTGCTCCATGAGTTGACGCACCTGCCGATTATTGTTGATCCCAGCCATGCCACAGGAAAACGTGAACTGGTCCCCACGATGTCACGCGCAAGCATTGCCGCTGGGGCTGAAGGACTCATTATTGAAACGCACGAAGACCCTGCTACCGCGCTGTGTGACGGTCGCCAATCGATCACGCCGGAGCAACTGCGCCATATCGTGCGCAACACCCATCTGTTGGCGCGTTTGCTGCAAGAAGAGAAAATGCTGACGGTGGCGTAACAGGCAACGTGTCGGTAACTCTTTGCTCTGCTTTTACCCCCTCAAATTTATACTCTCGACTCATGCTACACAGTATGGTATACTTGGCATACGTGGGAAGAGAGAGGCATTATACTTGTAGGTGGAAAGAGACCAGAGGATTTGAGGTGATATTATGCCAACACGCGTTATAATTGCAGATGACGAAACCATTCAGCGTATGGACCTGCGCGACATTTTGACCAAGCAGGGCTATCTGGTGATCGGTGAGGCTGGAGATGGACAGAGCGCAGTCAACCTGGCGCGCGAACTGCGTCCTGATCTGGTTATTATGGACATTCGTATGCCCGACATGGACGGCATTGTCGCCGCCGAGACGCTCACGCAAGAAAAAATTGCACCAGTGTTGTTGCTCACTGCCTTTGGAGATCAGCAGCTCGTCGAGCGAGCAAAAGAAGCTGGTGTTGTCAATTATATCGTTAAGCCATTGCGCGAGAGTGAAGTCACGCCCGCCATTGTCGTTGCGCTTGCACGTTACAACGAATTTCGGGCCATGGAAGAAAAGGCTCGCACCCTTTCCGACCAGTTAGAAACCCGCAAGATTGTCGAACGTGCTAAAGGGCTACTAATGGAGAAGCAAGGCCTTACTGAACAAGAGGCATTTCGTAAGATTCAGAAGGCAAGCATGAATAATCGCAAATCGATGCGCGAGGTAGCCGAGGCTATCCTGTTAGCTAACGAAATGTAAAAATGGAGAGACGCGGCTGACACGGTTACGCTTCGTAGCTCCAGTGCCATTGCTGCGTCTCTTACTTATGCTGGAAAAGATAGAGCAGTCATGTCACTGGTGATAGGTTCCGAGAAAACAGTTAGCATCACGGGTATCCGTTTTCGTCCCGCCGGACGTATCTATCACTTCGATCCACAGGAATACACGCTAAGCAACGGGCAGTATGTGGTTGTAGAGACGGTACGGGGGACCGAAGCTGGACGTGTGGTGATTGCGCACAAAAAAATCGCCGAAAATGAGCTGAATGAGCCGCTAAAGCCTGTCTTACGTATTGCTACCGAGGATGATCTGCGCATGTTACTTTCTTTTAAAAGTAAAGAGAAAGACGCGCTTGTCCTTTGCGCAGAGCGTATCGCTGTTCACCACTTGCCTATGAAACTGGTGGAGGCTGAGTATGCCTTTGATGGTAGTCGCGTGACCTTTTATTTTACGGCTGATGAGCGCGTGGATTTTCGCGTCTTGGTGCGCGATTTGGCGGCAACCTTTCGTACACGCATTGAATTACGCCAGATTGGCGCACGCGACCAGGCAAAACTTCAGGGTGGGATCGGACCATGTGGCAAAACGCTCTGTTGTAGCTCGTGGATCAGCGAGTTCGGCGTCGTTTCTATCAAAATGGCAAAAGAACAAGGCTTACCACTCAATCCCAGCAAAATTTCTGGCGTGTGTGGTCGCCTGCTCTGTTGCCTTGCCTATGAGAATGAAAACTATATTCAGGCAAAACAGCAAATGCCGCAGCTTGGCGTCATGCTCACCACACCTAGCGGTACAGGCCGAGTCGTTGCGGTCAATGTTCCTCGCAATTCTGTCGAGGTGATGCTTGAAAGCGGCGCGACTATTCAGTTCCCTGTGGATACTGGAGAACAGGAGCCTAAAAGTGGCTGTAGTAGTTGTGGCACAAAAGGTGGCTGTGGGAGTGGGAGTTGTGGCACAAAAGGTGGCGGCTGTAGTAGCTGTGGCACAAAAGGCGGCGGCTGTAGTAGCTGTGGCATTCAGAAAAAGCTTCACGAGTAGTAATATTTTTATTTATATATTAAGAGGAAAGGGCCAGACCTATGTCGTCGGAGGGGCAAAAATCGGGAACCGAAGCATATGGCTCCCGACACACTAATGGAGAGCAGCCCTCACAACAAAATTTATCAACAGGTCAACCGGAACAGCAGATGCCTTATCCCGCATCCGTTCCTCTTGATGAGGATGCCCTCCAACTCGATATGCTGGATGAACCAGAAGCTCTCGATATGTCAACGCGCCGGGGCCGCAACAGAGGCCAGCCCCAGCTTGAAGTAGACGCACAACAACCATCCGATCACTCTGTAACAGAAACTACCCTGACTAACCAACCCGCTCGCTCAAATCTGAGCGAACGCCTCTGGCAATATTTTTCTATTTTGCTCGTGCCGCTACTCTTTGGTGGGGTCACCTGTCTCATCGTTTTGCCTTTGGTCGCAACTGGCCATGCACGCTTACCTGCCATTGGCTTCTGGCCCGTTGTGCTGTTTATTGTGCTGATTGCGGTGGCGCAAGGCGTTGCCCTCTATTATGCGGGAGCGAACACGGGTTTGTGGGCAGTTAGCAATGTGGCGGCCCTCTTTCTTTTCCTGCTGGTGGCGACTTTTGCCGTCTTCGGCCTCTTACAGGGCTTTCTCTTATTTCTTGTCCTTCTGCTTCTCTCGATTGCTCTCTTTCGCTTCTCTATCAGACCTGTCCCAGAAGGCTACGTGGATATCGTCTATGCCTTTGGTAAATATAGCAGAACTCTCTATGCTGGCTTTAACATTCTATTACCCTGGGAGAAAGCTGTTCACGAATTAAGCGTTATCGAGACACAATGGGCATGCCCGCCACAGCGTATTCAAATGTCACGTACCGAGGATGTTGTGCTACGTGCTACAATCTCTTACCAATTGTTGCCTGAGGAAGCATATCAAGCTGTGACACTGGTGAATCACTGGGAAGAGAGTCTGCAAGACTTCTTTATGACCACCCTTCAGACCGCGATGACGACCGTCTCGCCCAATGATCTGATTGCCTGGCAGCATGGCCTGCATACATCGGGGAGTGATAACGATGTTTCGCCGGAGAGTGTGGCGCATTGGGATCAGATCAATCTCTATCTCTTTCAAGGCGTGCAAGACCGCGCTATCTCTTGGGGTGTCCAGCTTAACTGGGTGCGTATTCATGATATCCTGCTCACCCCGCACAATGCACCTGTGATGGAAGAGATTGCTGCCCAGGCCCGGGCGTCATCCACACCGCCGGCAATGGCGGCTCGTCCTGCTGATGGCGATACCGCCCCTCCTTCAACAAGTCGGCCCAAACCCGCCGTTGCGTTGCCAGATACGCTGAAAAATGAAGACCTGGAACGAGTACTGGTCTCTGTTTACAAACAGGTGCAAGATGGGCTGATCTCAGACCCTAAGACGATTCGCGATATCGCCGATCAATTTACGGCTATTATGCAGGACCCCGTAAAGAGCAAATTGGTGAGCTTTGATGCCGAGCGCGCCGCACGTACTCTCTATGCACGCGCAAGTCGTTATGAACAGCTTTCTGCTGCTAGCAGTCCCTACAGCGATGTCACAAAACCCGATTGGAACATTCGCCGCTCTAATGATGAGAATATGATGGCTGGCGGTTGAAGAGCCTATATTCGTATGGATGCGATGAGAGCATCCATACGAATAGCGAGAGGATTGTTTTGTTATGAGACGGATTGCTTCTGTGCGTGGGCAGTCAGCGTTTGTACGGCCCCCTCTTCTACGCTGCGTAGAGCCGAGACCTGCGCCGCTGTCAGTACGGAGGCATTTTTAGGATCAAAGACTGCATCGTCGCGCTTACAGTAATATAAGGTACGCCAGACTGCTGTCGCCCTATCCCACGCCGGAAAGAGCAGTGTCGCTTCATTATCACCTTTGACCACACGTTGAAATGCGTAATACGAGAGGACGAGCGCGGTAATGATACTCAGCAATGTCAAACCGAGCAGAATGTACTCCGCAATAGACCCGATATTGCTTTCTGAGCCGATCAGAACCAAAATAAGCACGATACAGATACCTACAAGTATAACGCTAAATATGATGTATGGCATCATTGAGATATTTCTAGTAGGCATAGTCGGCGGCGCACAGCGAGCCACCCCTGCATCATAAGCGGTCTGCATAGCCATGACCTGGTCTGACTGGTTGCATACCGGGCAGAGTGGTTTTTTGCTTTCAACAGATGACATTGAAAACCTCCTTAACCAGTGCGAACTGATGATATGATAAAACGAATATGACGAGTAGAGACTTCTTTTGTTAAGACTATCTCGTTGTTAAAGGTAGCATAACACGTTGTCTCATTTTCGACAATGCTCTGTTGGTATTGGCTGCACAGAAAGCTTGTGAAAGCCTCTAAAGGGAGTTTGTGCTGTGTATCCACATAACATACCTCTTCTGAGAAGAGCGCATCGGCACAGGCAATCCACGGCGTTGTCTACAATAGTATAACAGTTGAGAGGAACACTTTTCATGGTCACACGCGCTGCTATTACGCTCCTGGGCCTGGGTCCAGGTAGCCTTGATGATATTACCGTGCAGGCTCAAATGTTGCTTATGCAGGCAGCAGAGAGTGGCGAAACCGTCTATTTCCGCACTACTATTCACCCCACCATTCCAACACTGCAACAACATATTCCGCATCTGCATTTCGCATCTTTTGACTGGTTGTATGAGGAGTCAAGCGATTGGAATAATCTGTACCAGCGCATCGCTGAAGATGTCTGTGCCCGTGCTGCGCAGCATCCTCTGATCTATGCCGTTCCCGGCCATCCTCTGATTGGCGAGTCATCCGTTCAGCTAATCTTGAAACTGGCCCGTGAGCATGGCCTCAGTACTCGTGTGGTTGCTGGCCTCTCGTTTCTGGAGCCTGTCTGTACGCTGCTGCAACTCGACCCATTCAGCGTGGGCATGCAAATTATCGACGCAACCGATCTTGCTGCTCTTGATATCACCGAGATTGCTGGCAAGCTCATTCCCACCATGCCGCTGCTCATTGGGCAAGTTTACAATCGGCGTGTCGCCAGTGCGGTCAAGCTCGCCTTAAGCGAGTACTATCCCGATGAATGGCCTGTCAAATTGGTGCGTGCCGCCAGTGTTCATCATACTACTCAAGCTGAAGGGGCCGAAGAGACTGAGGCCGTCATCGAGATGCCGCTCTATGAACTGGATCGCCACAATTATGCTAACCATCTCAGTACGCTTTATGTTCCGCCCGTTGATGCCCTGTCTCCCCTACGTCTGTCCGAAACGTTGCGCTTTATTACGATGCGTCTCCGTCGTGAACCCGATGGCTGTCCCTGGGACCGTGCCCAGACCCATCAAACCTTGACGCGCTATGTCTTGGAAGAAGCATATGAGGTTGTTGAGGCAATTGAGGAAGGTGACATGGCACATCTTGCCGAGGAACTCGGCGATCTACTGCTCCAGGTCTACTTACATGCCGAGATTGGCCGCCAGACAGACGAATTTACGCTGGGCGATGTCTTAGAGCATATCAATGCCAAGCTCCTACGACGGCATCCGCACGTCTTTGGCACAACCCAGGTCAGCAATGCGGAGCAGGTGGTGCAGAACTGGGAAGAGATTAAACGGCAGGAGAAGATCACCACTGGACAAACAATGCAGAAAGAAAGCACGTTAGATGGCGTGCCGCTGGTCTCGCCCGCGCTGACGGTGGCCAACGAGTACGACAAGAAAGCCACGAAAGCCGGCTTTTACTATCGCGATGTCGAAGGCATTTACGACAAGGTTCTGGAAGAGATACAGGAGGTGCGTGCTGCGACGACCGAAGCTGACCGCTTTGAGGAACTGGGAGACCTACTGTTGGCAACGGTCGTACTGTGTCGCCATCATGGTGTGCAAGCCGAGGAAGCTCTACGTCATGCCAATCGTAAATTTCGTCGCCGCTTCATCGCCATGGAGCAGATCAGTCAAGCCGAAGGCCGCACGCTAGCGTCGTACAGTGCCGACGAGCTAGAGAAATTATGGAACCAAGCGAAAGAAGCAACACGCGAATAAAGACCTATAAATAATAAGTGGTTTGTGATAAAATCAACATACAATTTTTAGCTAAAACATATTATATAACTAAAAATTGTATGTTGATTTGCAGAAAGGCAAGAGAATGGATGAGGTGTTTAACATTTATTGCGATGAAAGTTGCCATTTGCAAAACGATCATCAAAAAAGCATGGTGTTAGGGGCAATCTGGTGTCCTGATGAAAAAACGCGCGAAATTGCAACCCACATCCGTGAAATCAAGCTGCGTCATAACCTTCCCCCCTCATTCGAAATAAAATGGTCCAAAGTTTCATCCGCTAAATTGTCATTTTATTTGGATATCATAGATTACTTTTTTGATGAGCAAGATTTACATTTCCGCGCATTAATTGTTCCCGATAAATCTAAGTTGCGCCATGATCACTTCAAGCAAGATCATGATACCTGGTATTATAAAATGTATTTTGATCTTTTAAAAGTTTTATTTTTTCCTAACTACAAGTATAACGTATACTTAGATAGTAAAGATACAAGAAGCAAAGAAAAAATTGATAGGCTATATGATGCTCTTTGCAATAA
>DAICZM010000159.1:3282-9431 GCA_027311145.1 Ktedonobacterales bacterium | reverse complement strand
GTATGTGTAGGCATGCAGTGTGGCAATGCGTTGGAAGAGCCATTCATAGCCTACAACGGTGTCAAGCCAGTTGAGCAAGGCAGCTTGACCGGCAACTGCCGCTGTCTGGCGTCCCCCCAACTCAAAGCGTTGTGCGCTGTCCATCAAGGCCCATTCCACACCTTCTTCATGTTTGATAGAGAAGTAGCCAACCTGTGTGGGTTGTGCCATATGCATAGACGTAGAACTCACGTAGAGCGCACCTGTGCCGTCGGGTCCACAGAGCCACTTCTGCATCGGCATGGCGTAGAAATCCACGTTGAGAGCTTTGACATCAAGAGGAATGGCCCCTGCTGATTGTGCCCCATCGACAAGGACAGGAATGCCGAGTGAGTGCCCTAGTTGGCCTACCGCTTGGACATCGATCCGTGCCCCCGTTGTCCAGGCTACATGGGAGAGAACAATCAAGCGCGTGCGTGTTGTTACAAGAGGGCGAATCTTTTCTGCGGCGGGCTGTTCAGCTTTGGAGCCAATGTCCGCAACCTTAATGACAATGCTGTGTCGGTCTCTATTTTGGTAGAGTGGGGCAAGCGCGCTGATATGCTCGTGGTTGGTGGTAATCACCTCATCGCCCTCGTGCCAGTTGAAACCGTTGGTGATGATATTCATCCCCTCACCCGTATTGTCGGTAAGAGCGATCTCCTGCGCGTCGCAGTGAAGCATCTGAGCAACCCTGCTACGTGCATCAGCGTAGATGGTAGAGATGGACGTGAAGGCATCGGGTCCCAGGCGACCATGCTGGTAATCCCCCTGCACACGCTCTTGTATGGCTTGTAAGACGCATGTTGGCAGCGGCCCGAAGGTTCCAGTGTTAAGATAAATATGCTCTGTGACAGCGGGTAGTTCGCGGCGAATGCACTCGATATGTGTAAGTTCGGCCAAGTGAAGACTCCTTTGCGGTGACCAGAAGAAAGGTAAGACCGGGTATGCCAGATTGCTGACATTGTAAACAGTATATCCGTTGCGCTAAAAAGTTGCCAGTAGGACGATAGATGTGCTGAAACTGGAGGCATATCTGATTGAGGTGTGGCATATGTTGCCAGAACGCGATACTTTCTGGAAGGAATTGGTATTGTATGCGTATACGAACGTATCGGCCTGATGATTTCTTTGTGTTGAGACAACTTCAGCAACTGGCCGTCGAGACAGATCGGCTGGCTGTTGAGAGTGTAGAAAATTTGCTGAACTGGCTACAGGATGCTGCGCACGAGCCAGAGGCAAACGTGTTTGTGATACGAGACGATGATGACGAGCTAAACCCATGGGGACAGGCGGGTACGCTGGATGGTATTGAGGGTGAGATTATGGGCTTTACTATGCTGGAATTGTTTACTGATCCTCAGGCGTATTATTTTCGTTGTGTGGGGACCGTCCATCCCAATCTGCGCGGACAGAACGCCGGACGTTCGTTACTTATCTGTGCGCTCAATCGGGCACGCCTGGTGGCTACTGAGTTTGAATTTGAGGCAGAGCAGGCAGGCCGAACCATCTATTTTGAGGCATTATTGCCTACCAATGATGCAGCTTCTCCGCATCTGGCTGCGAAATGTGAGATGTCGCTAGTTAGTGAGCCTGTGCCACAAGGGGTACAGCTCTATCGGCGTGTTCTATGGTAGTCTGCCCAGGTGGTTTTAGACCTTTGGGAATGGTGTATTGACGATATAGGTGCTATCTGGTAGGCGTTCAAGTGTATAGTCGTCAAAGAGAATTGGCTCCATTTTTTGCAGGCAAAGGAATACCCGCACTGCCAGCTCGCGTATTTCAATTTCGGCATGACTGCTCGCACGCATCTCGATGAAATGTCGCCATGCACGCACGTTGGCGGTGACCACGATGGGGGCCTCGGTCTCATTGGGCAAAACAGAACGTGCTGATTGCTGAACCTTTTTGCGCAGGTCAGTGCGTGCCTCGGCACTTAAAATATCGATGCCGGCCTGCTGCATCTCTAAAAGGCGATTGGTGAGTGCATTGTATTCTGTTGCGGCACGCTCGATGCGCTGAACAAATTGTCCGTGCAACTGCTGGTCGTCGCAATATTCGGGCCGTTCCACAAAGCGTAACACCTTCCCTGACACATAGCGTTGACTCAATTGCGAAAAACCAAAGCCAGCTCTGTGTCGAACTAACTCGTGCGTGACGCTGCGTGAAATACCGTAGAACAAGAAACTGAAATGGGCGTGTTCAAGCACGGAGCCATGCCCGGATGATTTGATGTTGTCGAAATAACGTTTGGCTTGTATGTTGGGTGTGCGACCGGGGCCAAAGCTCATGTAGCAGACCTGCCCGGCAATCTTGCAGAGTTGTGCGCTTGTGGGCAACGCTGTGGGGTCATCGAGATAGTGAGAGAAACGCAAACTAGCATCAAAACCATCGAGAAAACCCGCCAGGCCTGCCATATGTACCTGTGGGCGTGCCAGCACCACGACTCCAGGCTTTTGCAAGTAGGGGATATTCCCTGGAGTGTGGTGTGCGGTAGCATGGAGTGCTACAACATCAGTGTTGTTTTCTCCCCCAAGGTCCTGAAAAAGCCACTCCGTATCAATGATAGCCATATCATCCTCTTCACTAAATGCCAGCTTAGGACGAATTTTCGCCAGTATAGCAGATAGCGTGATAGATGTCTATCCGTTAGGCCTATGCTATTCGACGGGTTTGGGGGACGTAAGCAAGACCTCTAGTGTGGAGCGGCGAACTCGGTATGCCTGGCGTGCGCCACGATGGGGGAGTGTGATCGCCTCCAGTACGCCGTTTTTAATCCAGCGTCGCACGGTCGTGTCATCGACACGTAGTTGTTTGGCAACTTCACGGACTGTGAGCAATTCCGCATCATCGTATACCACGGGATCCTCTTTCTGGCCCTGTATCACAACAAGACCGCTGTACTGTATGGTCTTTTTCGATAGTGTATGCGTGTGTTGGGGCCGCATACAAGATATCTATTTGACTATAATGACGAACATCATGTTTTCTGGTAACATAGAGTGTATCGTCACCATAGCCGTATCTAAGTGTATTGGCAGGTATAGCCCGCAGTATAAGGCCATACCTGCCACTCGTGTCTTATATAGAGGATTCCCGTCTAAAGTCCGTGCCAGAATTATCCGCCAATCATAGACATGCTCCGATTTGCGCGTTTAAAGCGTTTGTCGCCAATATAATGTTTAAGTTCTTTGTGCCAGACGGCTTGGCGAATTGTTGCCGCCAGCACTTCGTCGTCATCGCTAGAACGTAAGATGGCGCGTAAATCGGTTTCCTCGGTGGCGAAAAGGCAGGTACGTAGTTGCCCGTCGGCAGTGAGGCGGATGCGGTCACAGTTTGCGCAGAATGGCTCGCTGACCGGATTGATAAAGCCAACTTCACCAATACCGTCGCTGAAGGTATAGCGGCGTGCTGTTTCCGAGGGATCGCCAGTCGTGATGGGCACGAGAGGGCCATAGGCGGCTTCGATGATGGTTTTAATTTCGCCACCAGTGAGGATATCCTCTTTGCGCCAGATTTGATCGGCGTCTAGGGGCATAAATTCAATCCAACGCATGACATAGGCTTTGTGACGTGCAAAGCGCACGAAATCAAGGACTTCGTCTTCGCTATAGTCGCGAATGGCAACGGCATTGATTTTGATGGGGTGGATTGAGGGATATTTTTCTAATTCTGCCAAGCCTTCTAACACGCGCTCTATCTGGTCTCGCCGTGTCAGTTTGGCAAATTTCTCACGTATCAATGAGTCTAGGCTCACGTTAATGCGTGTTAAGCCGCCGTCGGCAAGGGCTTTGGCCTGCTGTTTTAGCAGAATACCATTGGTAGTGAGACTGAGGCTACGCAAACCATCGATAGTATGGAGCTGGTGTACCAGATCAGGTAGATCGCGCCGGACTAATGGCTCGCCACCTGTCAAGCGAATTTGCTCAACCCCCATCTTGACGGCCACACGGGCGATACGCAAAATTTCTTCATAGGAGAGAATCTCCGCTTTTCTCAGCCAGGGGAGTCCTTCGGCAGGCATACAGTAGGTACAGCGAAAATTGCACTTATCGGTAATCGAGATGCGCATGCTTTTGATGCGCCTTCCGTAGCTGTCAACGAGTAATTCCATGAAAAAGCCTCTCTGCCAGATCAAATAGCCGAACAATGAAGGGTATTGCTTTAACTATAGCATATTTTCAGGTTATTCGTCATCCGTTGATGGTGCGGTTGTGCGGTCTCTTATTGTCCAAAATCTAGACAATGGAACGAATATGTTGTGGAAGCATTTAAGGTTGTGACTTTTCCGCGTTTTTATTCGTCCCAAAACATGAACAATAATTTTGTTCTCTTTATTCTGACTCATCACCCATTATTATTGATATGCCATAGCTGTGGAAATATAGCAATGCCGAAAATTGTTGACGAACAGATGCGGGATGCTATGCGCCGCCGTATTATTCACGAAGCGGCGAGCGAATTTGCTCGTTTGGGTTTCGACCAGGCAAATATTAATGTAATTGCTGAGCAAGCGGGTATCGGCAAGGGAACAATTTATCTGTATTTTGCGAACAAGCGTGAATTGTTTCTTGCTATGTTACGCCAGATTGCTCAGGAGCAATTGACCGTAATTCAGGCCACCTTATTGACACAGACGGGGGTGCGTGAACAGCTAGAGCAGTTGTTTCTCGCTTTCGCGCGTCTGGCCCATGAAGAACGCGACGGGTTTAATGTCTATATGAGTGCGCTCTATGGTGTTAATCGCGCTTTTAAAAATGAAGCAATTAAATTACTCCAAGAATATGTCTCTATTATCGTTGGGGTATTGGAGCAAGGTCAGCAACGTGGTGAGGTGCGGTATGTACAGCGCGAAGTGACCGCGTTAATGCTTTTATCATTAACAGAATCGTATGTCTTGTCCGCTGGTGTGTTGGGTTACCCAGAGGATGCCATAGAACAGCATGCGCGTCTGGTTGTGGACATGATTCTGCATGGTATTGCGTTTCCCGTCTCCTGACGGGATATTTTCTTTTCCCTCTTTTATTGGGTGACCGCCCATTCAATAATGGCGGTTTCTGTGGCATTGCGTTAAAGGAGATGCACTAATGGTGAACAATATGCCCTTTGTGGCATCGTTACGGCGTATTTTTCGGATGCGTCGTATTCGACATAATCTGGAAAGTCCTCGTTATTTGCTCAAGTGGCTATTTATCAGTGCTTTGATCGGCATTGTTGCTGGTATCGGGGCCATTATCTTTTTCGAGGCGATTCAGTTATCGACGGCGTTCTTTTTAGGCCGAATCGTTGGTTACCTACCTCCTGGTCCTGCGGGAGAGGGTAGTTCAGTCGTAACCAATTTCTGGTCTTCGGCTCGTCCCTGGCTTTTGCCTGTGATTACAACTGTCGGTGGTTTGATTTCTGGTATTATCGTTTTTACTTTTGCGCCTGAAGCTGAGGGGCACGGTACGGACTCCGCGATTAAAGCGTTTCACGAAGGGAAAGCCATGCGTGCGCGTGTGCCGCTGGTAAAAGTTATTGCCTCTGCCATCACTATTGGTTCAGGTGGTTCAGGTGGACGTGAGGGTCCATCCGCGCAAATCAGTGCAGGTTTTGGCTCATTGTTGGCGACTGCTCTCCATCTAGATGTGCAGGACCGTCGTATCGCGCTGGCAACAGGTATCGGTTCAGGCATTGGGGCCATCTTCCGTGCCCCACTGGGCGGAGCGATCCTCGCTGCTGAAATTCTTTATAAACACGATCTGGAGACAGAGGCAATTATTCCGGCCTTGATGGCGTCGATTATTGGTTACAGCGTGTTTGGTCTTTGGTCGGGTTGGAACCCTATCTTTGCAACCAGCGGCAATTTGGCATTTACCTCGCCGCCACAACTGCTTTACTACATTATGCTGGGCATCCTCTGTGGCGTTGTTGGTATAATGTATGCACGTGGTTTCTATGGTATCACGCATATCTTCCATCGCCTGTCGCTCCCGAACTGGATTAAGCCCGGTATTGGTGGTCTTCTGGTTGGTCTGATCGGCCTTGTGGTTCCGCAGGCTCTCGGCATGGGTTATGGTTGGGTGCAGGTGAGCATGTCTGCTCCTGGTCTTTTGCAGATACCTGTCTGGGTTATTCTACTCCTGCCGTTT
>DAICZM010000159.1:0-3272 GCA_027311145.1 Ktedonobacterales bacterium | reverse complement strand
GTGAAAATCCTGACGACCGGCCTGTCGATTGGCTCTGGTGGTTCGGGCGGTATCTTTGGGCCAGGAATGGTGATTGGTGGCATTTTAGGGGCACTGGTCTGGCGTTTATGCTATCATGTCCTTCCTGGTGTACCTGATAATCCGGCTCCCTTTGTGATTGTCGGTATGATGGCTCTTTTCGGTGGCGTGGCTCACGCGCCGCTCGCGGTGATGTTGATGGTTGCGGAAATGACGGGCAATCTCTCCATGTTGGCCCCAGCCATGATTGCTGTCGGTATCTCTTCGATCATCGTAGGCGAGATTTCAATTTACTCTAATCAGGTCGATACACGCGCCAATTCGCCCGCCCATCGTTTGCAGATGTCGTTCCCACTCCTTTCGACGTTATCTGTCCACGATGCAATGGCTTCCCTCTCGATCAAGTTTTCGCCTGAGCAAACTGTGGCAGAGGCAGAGTTGCGACTCTCTCAGCGTGTCGAGACGGGTGCGCCTGTTGTGGATGCGAAAGGCAATCTGCAAGGTATATTAACGCTTACCGATATTCAACACGTATCACTGGCAGAGCGCGAGACGCGCCTGGTACGCGATGCAATGAAACGCGACGTTGTGAAGCTCTATCCATACGATACGTTGGATGATGCATTGGAGCAACTGGCGAGCCATCATATCAGTTGGATGCCAGTTGTGAGTATCGAAAACGAGTCCGGTGGGCAACTGGTATTAGGCTGGCTCTCGGCGGCGCATATCACGCATGCCTATCGCTCAACCTTGCTGAAGGACTCGCGGCGTATGAGTGGTGTTGTGAAGGGGACTGTGATGATTGAGGTTACGATTGAACCGAGCATGCCACTGACGGGAAGTACCTTGAATACGTTGCGTCTGCCCCCAGAATCGCTGATCGTTTCTATCCGCCGTGGTGATGAACTCATTTTCCCGCGTGCAGATGTGACAATGCTGGTGGATGATGTCGTGACGTTCCTGGTCAGTCCACGTTACGAGAAAAACCTGCGCGATTATCTGCGTGGGCCTGAGACGCCCACTCAACCGCAGGACAAAGTCCTGGCAGATGTAAAAAATAAGGAAGAGTTTTAACCAATGAGGAAGGCCACTATCGTTTTGATAACGATAGTGGCCTTCCTCATTGGTTATTGGATGCTTAGCGATGCCTAGACATCGTAGTAGAGGGAGAATTCGATGGGCACTGGGCGCAAACGAACCTCGTCTGACTGTGCCCGTTTGAAGGTCACATAGCTCTCCAGCACATCGGTGGTAAAGACGCCACCTTCGAGTAGGAAGGAATGATCGCTTTCGAGTGCGTTGAGTGACTCTTCGAGTGAACCGGGAACAGAGCGAATCTCGCGCAATTCTTCGGGCGACATCTCGTAGAGGTTGCGGTCAACTGGGCCAAAGCCATGATCACTTGGCTCGATCCCGCGGCGGATACCATCCAGGCCTGCCATCAATAGGGCTGCGAAGAGCAGGTAGGGGTTTGCGCTTGGATCGGGCGAGCGGAATTCGATGCGTTTGGCTGGCGGGGTATAGGTTTTCGGGATACGCACTGCGGCACTGCGGTTGCCCTGCGAGAAGACCAGATTCACTGGTGCTTCATAGCCTGGGACAAGACGCTTGTAGCTATTGGTGGTAGGAGCCGCGATAGCCAGCAAAGCGGGAGCATGCGTCAAGATTCCGCCAATGTAGTGACGGGCAAGCTGAGAAAGATTGGCATAGGTGTCGGCTGCGTAGAAGAGCGGTCCCTCATTCTTCCACAGGCTCTGATGGACGTGCATGCCGGAGCCGTTATCGCCGAAAACGGGCTTGGGCATGAATGTGACGGTTTTGCCATATTTGCGTGCAATGTTCTTGATGACATACTTATAGAGCATGATGCCGTCTGCGCTCTTAAGCAACGTGTTGAAGCGCATGTCAATTTCGCATTGGCCGGGAGCGCCAACCTCGTGGTGTTGGGCCTCGACGGGAATGCCAAGTGCCTCAAGCGTGAGTGCCATCTCACTACGTAGGTCTTGCAGGGTATCGTTTGGTGCAACAGGGAAGTAGCCTTCTTTGGTGCGCATCAAATGACCCAGGCTCGCTTTACCGCTTGTGGTGCGGTTGCTGTTCCAATGTGCTTCGTCAGAGTCCACTTCAGCATACTGGACGTTTTGTGTGGAAGCATAGCGCACGCTGTCGAAGACGAAGAATTCGGCTTCTGGCCCAAAATAGCTGGTGTCGGCAATACCGGAAGAGCGCAGATACGCTTCAGCTTTCTGAGCGATGTAGCGCGGATCGCGGCTATAGGGTTTTTTAGGTCCGCTAGGAGCGGGATGGGCGATGTTGCAGACCAGGCTAAGTGTGGGAACAGCTGTAAAAGGATCCATCATCGCTGTCGCTGCATCTGGAATAACCAGCATGTCGCTTTCATTGATGGTCTGGAAGCCGCGAATGCTAGAGCCATCGAACGCGACGCCCTCGACAAAGGTTCCCGCTTTGAGTTCGTGGAACGGGACACTGAAGTGCTGCCAGGAGCCAGGTAGGTCTGTGAATTTCAGATCGACCATTTTTGCCCCATTGTCTTTGCCTAATTGTAGAGCTTCTTCGGGGGTCATGTACTCGTACTCTCCTCTTGCTATGATCCCTGCGCCATTGCTGGAATTCTGGGCACGCATTGCCTCTGATGAATCGGGAATTGTGCATACTATGCCGTCGGGAACCAGTCAGTTTGATTCCTGTAACTCTACTTATCATATGACGCGATACCAGACGATGCCATAGACACACTATCTGAAAAATTCCTGTGTATTATTGTGCAACCTGCACAATACGGCTGTTGCCCTTTGTTGATGTGCGGGCCTATCTCGGCTTAACTTAGTGGGACTATGGTCCAGGAAGACTTGTGTTTTGCCCCAAAAAGAAGATACTATAAGCTCAATAACGCTAAAGGATGTGTTCATGGATCAGGCAGATCAATCGCCGCTCAATGAAGAGAAAACTATGCCCTTGCCACAGCAGCAGCTAGCAGCACATGCTATCTCAGATGATGAGCAAGAACTAGCATTGCAAGAAGATGCTGAAATGGTTGCTCACCCTCAACAAGCTGGGGAGCAAGAGATGTCGTTGTTATCCGCGTCTGCGTCTCTTGGAGATGAGGATACGATGATTTGGCCACCACAATCCGATGTGTCTGAGGAACATATGCAACGCTCGATGCAATTACCACATCGGACTGATGATATTATTATGTTGCCTCACTCGCGCAGACAGCCGCAAGTGATGAG
>DAICZM010000158.1 GCA_027311145.1 Ktedonobacterales bacterium | reverse complement strand
ATGGCGTTAGCAAGTGGCGCGGGTCACGATGCCGCGATGATGTCACATTTGACGCCCATGGCAATGCTCTTTGTGCGCTGCTATAAAGGCATCAGCCACAACCCACTGGAGTCGGTCACAGCCGAGGATGTTGCCGTTGCGCTCTCTGTACTGGAACGGTTTTTGCTCTCACTCGCGCAAGAACAGGGGACAGCATGAGCAGTTACGATCTCCTTATTCGCAACGGCACGCTGGTCACATCAACAGGCGAGTTGCAAGCAGATATCGCGATTACAGGCGAGCATATTGCCGCTATCGCCCCCTCGCTCTCTGATGATGCGCAGATAGAGCTTGATGCCAGCAATCTGCATATCTTCCCAGGTCTGATTGATGCGCATGTGCATTTCAATGAGCCAGGACGTAGCGAGTGGGAGGGCTTTGCTAGCGGAACACGCGCATTAGCGGCAGGTGGAACCTGTACGTTTTTTGACATGCCGCTCAATGCGCACCCACCAACAACCGATGGCGCGAGCTTTGACCTGAAATACGCGGCGGCCCTCGCATCCTCTCTCGTTGATTTTGCCTTCTGGGGCGGTCTCGTGCCAGGCAATCTGTCTGAACTGGACGAACTGGCGGAGCGTGGCGTCATCGGTCTGAAAGCTTTTATGTCCAATAGCGGCATTGATGATTTCTCATCCGTTGACGATCTGACGCTCTACGAGGGCATGGCAAAAGCTGCACACTTGGGCCTGCTCGTGGCCGTTCACGCGGAAAACGACCAGATCACCAGCGCGCTCGCCAAACGCGCACAAGCCGAGGGACGCACGGGCATCCGCGACTATCTGGCCTCACGCCCAGTCATCGCAGAGCTAGAAGCAATCGAACGCGCTATCCTTTTCGCGCAAGAGACGGGATGCCGGCTACATATCGTGCATGTCAGCACTGGACGCGGCGTCAGTCTGGTTGCTGAAGCACGTCAGCGCGGGATAGATGTCAGTTGCGAAACCTGCCCACACTATCTGGTCCTGACCGAAGAAGATGTAGAACGCCTGGGGGCCGTGGCAAAATGCGCTCCACCGCTGCGTTCGGCCAACGAGCAAGAGGCGTTGTGGCACCATATCGCCGCTGGCACGTTGCCGATTGTAGCAACCGACCACTCGCCATCTCCTGGCTATATGAAGGATCATGCCAATTTCTTTCAGGTCTGGGGTGGTATTTCTGGTTGCCAGCATCTCTTACAACTTCTCCTGACCAATGGCTGGCAAGATCGTCACCTCTCGCTCAGCACGATAGCCGCCCTGACCGCTGAACATGTTGCACAACGTTTTCAGCTAACGGCACGTAAAGGGCGTATCGCCCCTGGCCTGGATGCCGATCTCGTGCTTGTTGACCTGAAAGAGAGTATCACAGTGCGGCCAGATGATTTATTTTATCGCCATCAACACAGTCCCTACGTCGGAAAAAGGCTACGCGGACGCATTATACGCACATTAGTACGCGGTCACACGGTGTTCGCTGATGGCGTATGCGCAACGGAACCCGTTGGACAGCTTGTCAAAGCAACACGTTAATTACCCACTCATTTATTAAGAGGAACCTATGTGGCAAACGTATTTACAACCCACCAGTTTGGCGGAAACGCTGGACCTGCTGCACCGTCACGCTGGTAAAGCGCGTCTGATCGCGGGCGGAACGGATGTGCTAGTCGAGCTACAGCGCGGCGTGCGCCCCACCAGCACACTGATCGATATCAGTATGCTCTCTGATCTCAAATATATAAAGGAAGAACAGGGCAACATCCTCGTTGGCGCGCTCGCGACGCATAACGACATTATTGCATCGTCGGCCTGTGTCACGCGCGCACTCCCGCTAGCGCAGGCATGTTGGGAGGTCGGCGCACCCCAGATTCGCACACGCGCTACCGTCGCGGGCAACCTTGTCACTGCCTCGCCCGCGAACGATACTATTTCCGCATTGACTGCATTAGACGCGCAACTTGTGCTGAGCAGTCAGAGTAGTGAGCGCGTCGTCTCGCTTGACAACTTCTATCCAGACTTTCGCCGTACCGTTCTCGCGCCTGACGAGCTGATTCGTGAGCTGCGCATTCCCGCCATGCAAGCCAATCAGCGCGGACTTTTCTTGAAACTGGGTCTGCGGCGCGCGCAAGCTATTTCGGTCATCAATATCGCCCTTGTGCTGACCTTCGAGAACAAGATAGTCACACAGGCGCGTATCGCGCTTGGTTGCCTTGCACCGACTATCGTTCACGCACGCACAGTAGAAACCTATCTTACAGGCAAACAACTGAGCGCGGAGGTCTGTCAGCAGGCCGGACAACTCGCCCTACAAGATGCCACACCAATTGACGATGTGCGAGGCTCCGCCAGTTATCGTCAGGCCACACTGAGCAATCTTGTCACACACGCCCTGCAACGCATCGCGCAGGGGCAGCAGGCCGAGGGTTGGATGGAGCAACCCATCTTGCTCGAAACGCCTGAACAGCCTATCACGCCACACATGCCCTTTGAGCAGACTATTTCGACAAAGATCAATGACAAGCCCTATCAACTCACGGGCGCGTCCCGTAAGACGTTGCTCAATGCGCTGCGCGAGGATGCGGGACTGACAGGCACGAAAGAAGGTTGCGCCGAGGGTGAATGCGGAGCCTGTACCGTCTGGCTCAATGGCAAAGCGGTCATGTCCTGCCTGGTTGCCGCTCCCCAAGCCCATAACGGCGAGATTGTCACGATTGAAGGGTTGGCACAACAGGTTCCTCAAGCAGAACACGTGGAAGAGTCGCTCCATCCGCTGCAACAGGCCTTTATTGACTGTGCCGCTGTACAATGCGGCTATTGCATTCCAGGCATGTTAATGGCAGGAGCCAAACTTTTGCAGGAGCAGCCCGCACCGCAGATGGAACAGATACGCACGGCAATTAGCGGTAATATCTGTCGCTGCACGGGCTATCGCAAAATTCTGGACGCCGTTACGCAAGCGTCAACGAGCATGAAAGGTGGCATGGCATGACTTCACTGATTGGCGCATCGCTGCCACGCCCAGACGCTGCTGGCAAGGTCACGGGCGCAACAGCCTATCCAGCCGACCTGATACGCCCTGGTATGCTACATCTCCAGGTTGTCTTCGCGCATCGGCCCCATGCGCGCATTACTGCACTCGATATTGAGCCAGCACTGGCAATCCCCGGCGTAGTTGCCGTGCTGACCGCCAAAGATGTCCCGCATAACGCTTTTGGCTTGATTGACGAAGACCAGCCCGTCTTGTGTGCGGACAAAGTGCGTTTCGAGGGCGATAAAGTAGCCTTGGTTGTCGCGGAAAGCAAAGAGGCGGCGACAATAGGAGCCAGACAGGTGCGCGTGGAATACGAAAATTTACCAGCAGTCACCGACCCGCGTGCCGCCCTTGCCGCTGATGCACCGCTTGTTCACTCTCATCTTGGCACCAATCTGCTCAAGCATATCCCCATTCGCAAAGGCAACACACAACAAGCGTTCGCGGAGGCCGATGTCGTGCTGACGGGCAAGTTCTCGACCTCGTGGCAGGAACATGCCTATCTGCAACCGGAAGCAGGTATCGCCTACTATGACGATCAAGACCATCTAGTGATTGAAACTGCCGGACAATGGCTCCATGAAGATCGCCGCCAGATTGCCGCGATCCTCCAATTGCCAGAAGAGCAGGTTATCATTCGTTATGCCGCGATTGGCGGAGCTTTTGGTGGACGTGAAGACCTCTCGCTACAACATTTGCTGGCCCTGGCAACCTGGAAACTCAAACGCCCAACGGCGATTGTTTGGAGTCGTGAAGAGTCGATCATCGCCCATCACAAACGTCATCCCGTCAGTATTCGCTGTCGTTGGGGCGCAAAGCACGATGGGCGCATCACAGCGGTTGAGGCCGAAGCGATTGCTGATGGTGGGGCATACGCCTCTACCAGCGTCGAGGTCATGAAGGTCATCACGCTCTTCGCCAGCGGGTGCTACGAAATACCCAATATCTGCGTTGATGGCTATGCCGTCTACACCAACAATGTTCCCAGCGGGGCATTTCGCGGTTTCGGTGCGCCCCAGGCCCAGTTCGCCAGTGAGATCATGGTGACACGCCTCGCGCACGCGCTGGGCATGGACCCAACAGAACTGCGCCGCCGCAATATCTATCACGAAGGCAGCATTGAACCAACACAGCAAGCTTTGCCAGTGGGTGTGAGTGCGCCACTCGTGTTGGAACGCTGTATTACAGAAGCGCAAGAACGTCTCGGTTATGGCAAGCCACAGCAACAAGCAGCCGCCACTCCATATCTGCGGCGCGGCATTGGTATCGCCTGTGGGATTAAGAATGTTGGCTACTCTTTCGGCTTCCCAGAGCAATCGACCGCAACGGTTGAACTCTATGGCGAGGCCGAACTGGAACGCGCCGTCATCCGTAGCGGTGCAGCTGACGTGGGACAGGGTTCGCATCTCGTTTTGCGTCAGGTCGCTGCATCTGCCCTCGGTCTCACGCTCGATCAGGTGACGTTGATACCTAACGATAGCAGTATTACCCCGAACGCGGGCAGTGCCTCAGCTTCACGTATGACACTGATGGCGGGACGCGCCGTCCTTGAAGCTGCACGGGCGGCACGCGACAAATGGAGCGAGAGCGAGCAATACTATGCTGAGGCAACCGTGCAGTATCGTCCACCAGCGACGACGCCGCTTGACCCTGAGACGGGCGTGGGCTATCCCAACTACTGCTACGGCTATGTGGCGCAAGCCGTCGAGGTCGAGGTCAACACGCTCACGGGACAGGTGCGCGTTGTGCGTATTATCAGCGTGCATGACGTAGGGCAGGCCATCAACCGTCAGCAAGTTGAAGGCCAGATAGAGGGCTGTCTGGCGCAGGCCCTTGGCTACACCCTGCTCGAACACCTCCAGGTGCGCGATGGCCGTATTCTCACACCGTACCTGAGTACCTACCTATTACCGACCGTGTTGGACATGCCCGAAGAAATCGTGCCGATTATTCTGGAAGAAGCGGACCCCAACGGTCCCTATGGGGCACGTGGCATGTCGGAAATGCCGCTCGTGCCGCTTGCGCCAGCGATAGCCAGCGCGATACACGACGCAGTTGGCGTATGGGTCACGCAACTCCCGCTCATTCCAGAGCGCGTGTTGGCAGCAATTAACATAGGAAAGACACACGAATTGACGTAAGTAACCGTAGAGACCGATTTGTCGCATTGAAAGTTTAAAGCGAACATGAGGCGTAGGGGCGTGATTTATCGCGCCCTGATCGTACATCGATCCGCCTGGGGAGCCGTGTGACGCGGTACAGGGCGTGATAAATCACGCCCCTACGCAATTTGTTAAACATGATAAACCGGTTTCTACAGTTACAAAGCAATATTTTCAGACAATTTGAAAGGATACGTTCATGACAAAACTTCGCATCACGGTCGGAAAGTGGCAATTCGTTGCGCGGATGGAGGAGGAGAACGCTCCCAAAACGTGCGAGGCCTTCAAGCAGTTGTTGCCATTTCATAGCAAGCTCATTCATGCGCGTTGGAGTGGAGAGGCGAACTGGATTCCGCTCGGCGATTTTCAGCTTGGCGTGTCGTTCGAGAACGCGACCAGCTATCCCGCTCCTGGCGAAATTCTCTTCTATCCAGGTGGCTATAGCGAGACCGAAATCCTCTTTCCCTATGGTGCAGCGCGTTTTGCCAGCAAGCTCGGACAACTAGCAGGCAATCATTTCTTGACTATCGAAGAGGGACGCGAGCATCTGCGCGACTTGGGTCATACGACCCTCTGGGGTGGCGCGCAGGATATCGTCTTTGAAGCGATTTAGGCGAGGAGCTTTTTCGATGTCATCACTACTCATTCAGCACGCGACGCTGCTCGTCTCGATGGACGATCATGATACCCGCTGGCAAGATGGCGCGATCTCTGTCGTAGATAACGTCATTCAGCAGATTGGCTCAACTGAACAATTGCCACAGCAGGCCGATCAGATCATCAACGCGCGTAACATGCTTATCCTGCCAGGTCTGGTCAACACGCATCACCATTTCTATCAGACACTCACGCGCAACGTCCCAGGCACGCAAGACGCCAATCTCTTTCAATGGCTGCGCACGCTCTACCCAATCTGGGCAGGTCTCACGCCAGAAGCGATTGCTGTCAGCACAAAAGTCGCGATTGCTGAACTGATGCTCTCCGGCTGCACGACATCCAGCGATCATACCTACATCTGGCCCAATGGTGCGCGCCTGGACGATCAGATTCAGTCCGCACAGGAGATGGGTTTCCGTTTCCATGCCGCACGTGGCTCAATGTCCGTTGGTGAGAGTCAAGGCGGATTACCACCCGATAGCGTGGTCGAGGACGAAAAGGCTATTTTACGCGATTCGCAGCGCGTGATTGAACAATATCATGATGCAAAGCCCTATGCCATGCTGCGTATCGTGCTGGCTCCCTGCTCGCCATTCTCCGTCTCGCCCGATCTCATGCGCCAGAGTATTGAGATGGCGCGTAGTTATGGCGTGCATTCACACACCCATCTGGCAGAGACACGCGACGAGGCCGATTACTGCGCCGCGACCTTCAAACGCACGCCTGTCGAACTAGCGGAAGAGCTGGCATGGGTCGGCACAGATGTCTGGCATGCCCACATGGTACATCCCAGCACGGACGAGGTGACGCGCCTGGGACAGACACAAACGGGCGTGGCGCACTGTCCCAGTTCAAACATGCGCCTCGCCTCTGGTATCGCTCCGCTACGTGCCATGCGTCAGGCAGGCGTGCGCGTGGGACTGGGTGTTGATGGCTCAGCTTCAAATGATGGTTCGCATATGCTGGCGGAGGCACGACAGGCCATGCTTTTACAGCGCGTGCAGGGCGACCCCGCTGCATTGACCGCTAAAGATGCTCTCTGGCTGGCAACGCGCGGTGGAGCTTCTGTGCTTGGGCGCGACGATATTGGCTATCTCGCTCCTGGCATGGCGGCAGACTTCATCGGCTATCGCCTGGATACACTCGAACTGGCAGGCGGGGCCATTCATGACCCACTCGCCTCCATCGTCTTCTGTCAGCCTCCCCATGTAGATCTGTCCATCATTAATGGTCAGGTGCGCGTGCAAGAGGGACAACTTCTCAATGTTGAACTGCCCACGCTAATACAGCGGCATAACGCGATTGCACGGGCATTAGTGCGCGGCGAATAGTGATATGCGAGAGGAAGGCGCAAAAGCATGAGCGAAACATCCGTTGAGGTTCTGGTCATTGGCGGCGGCGTGATTGGCAGTTCGCTGGCCTATCATATCGCCCGTCAGGGGCGCACGGTCCTGGTTGTCGAGCAAGCGGAAGGGGCAACCGCGCCAGCAGCATCGTGGGCCAGTGCGGGCGGCGTGCGTCGTCAGGGTCGCCATCCCGCCGAGGCCATGCTTGCCAGCGAAGCGATTGCGCGCTGGCCCACGCTGGAAGCCGAACTGGAGGCTGATATGCACTATCGACAAGGCGGCAATCTGCTCGTCGCTGAAACAGAGGCCGAAGCCGAACAGCTTGCAAGTTTCGTGCATGAGCAACAAGCCAACGGATTCACTGATGTAACACTACTCACCGCTGCGGAAGTACGCAATCTCGTACCTGAGATTGCCATGCAGGTAACCGCCGCTAGCTATAGCCCCATCGATGGTCAGGCTGACCCAATACGCACTACACGTGCATTCGCGGCAGCAGCACAGCGTCATGGTGCGGCATATTGGAATGCAACCGCCGCGCTTGCCTTGCACGTTCAAGGACGCCGTGTCGTGGGAGTACAGACAGCACGTGGACTGGTGTTAGCAGAGCAGGTCGTGTTGGCAGCAGGCGCATGGAGCAATCAACTTACTGACACACTCGGCATCCACCTACCGATGCATTTGAAAGCGTTTCAAATGCTGCGCTCTTCCTCGGCAACGGGGCAGACGCTTCGCCCCGTCGTCAGTGCGGTCAACCGTCTGCTGTCGCTCAAGCAACTACCCGATGGAGCTTTTCTGCTCGGTGGCGGCTGGCTTGGTGAACCCACAGCAGATCACCGCTCCTATCAGCTAAAGCAACAGGCGATTGACGGTAACTGGGCGGCGGCATGCGCGATCTATCCGCCCGTCGCACAGCAGCAGATTGCCCGTGCATGGTGTGGTCTGGAGGCTGAAAGCATTGATGAGATCCCCTTCGTTGGTCCGCTTAGCGGTTGGGAGGGTCTCTTCCTCGCAGTTGGCTTCTCTGGACATGGCTTCGCAATTGCCCCAGCTATCGGGCACAATCTCGCAGAGTTACTGATTGGCAATCCTACCCCTGAACTGGCTGGCCTTTCACCAGCACGCATAGCAACGCTACACCGGCATTGAGCATCTATTGACCCTAAAAGGAGCATACAGCACATGAGATACCGCGCTATTCCACAGACTGACCTTTCACCTTCCGTAGTGTGTCTGGGCACAGCACACTTCGGCACAGGTATAGACGAAGTGACAGCACATACACTTCTTGACACGTTTTTCGAACATGGTGGCAATTTTCTTGATACCGCGCACGCCTATGGCGAGTGGGTTCCCGGCGGCATTGGCCTCAGCGAACGGGTGATTGGCAAATGGCTCAAAGCGCGTGGCGTGCGCGAGAAGATTGTTCTCGCCACAAAAGGCGCACAACCGCTAGCCGATGCACCACATATCTCGCGTCTGAGTCGCGCCGACATCGTGAGCGATCTCGACGGTAGCCTGCGCGATTTACAGGTAGACAATGTTGATCTCTACTGGCTACACCGCGATGATCCCAAACGTCCAGTCGCCGATATTTTGGAGACGTTGAACGATCAGGTCACACAGGGCAAAATTCGCTATTTTGGTTGCTCCAACTGGCATCTTGCGCGCATTATAGAGGCCAAAACGTATGCAGAGGAGCACCATATTGCGGGTTTTGTCGGCAACCAATTACTGTGGAGCTACGCCGTTGCGAACCCGGATGCGATAGAAGACCGCACGCTGGTCTTGATGGATGCCGCAACACAGGAGTTTCATCGCACAAGCCAGATGGCAGTGATGGCTTACACCTCACAGGGACGCGGTTTCTTCTCAAAATTGCTACAAGGGCGAGACACGCTACCGGAGCGTTTGCGCAATACCTATGATAGTGAAGAGAACGCGACTCGTTTGCAGCGATTACAGCACGTCGCGCAAGAGACTTCACTGAGCATACCCACACTGGTCCTGGCCTATATTACCAACCAGCCCTTCCCGGCCTTCCCGATCACCGCCAGCCAGCAAACAGCGCAACTGCTCGAAAATGTGCAAGCCGCGGACGCCGTTTTGAGTGCCGACACCATCAGTTATCTCGAAAAATAAGGTAGGGACCGATTCATCGCGTCCGTGGCCTGTGCACTCACAATGCGCGTTTCCCTCTGGCACGATGGATGTATAATG
>DAICZM010000157.1 GCA_027311145.1 Ktedonobacterales bacterium | reverse complement strand
GATTCAGGCTAAAATTGCGGATATGTATGTTGACCTGGAAGCGGCGCGTCAGATGGCCCATCGGGCAATGTGGCTGGCCCAGCAAGGCAAACGTGTGAGCAAAGAGGCGGCGGCAGCATTGCTTTTTGTTGCGCGTGCGGCCTCGCGAGCAGCGAATGAGGCCTTGCAGATTCATGGCGGTTGGGGCTATCTCACCGATTTTGAGGTTGAGCGTATGTGGCGTGATGCACGCTTGGGTGAAATTGGGGCTGGCACAAATGAGATTCGCCAGTTGCTGATTGCGCGTGAGTTGCTCGGTATGAGAGGACAATAAGGCCGTGAAGTCAGTACGTATCGCGGGCGGGCTAGGCTTCTATGGTGACTCATGGCAGCCGATTAAGGCCAGCATTGAGCGTGGCAATGTGCGTTATGTTGCCTCAGATCATCTCGCTGAGTTGACGTTGGCAATTTTGCAAAAGGACCGTCAACGTGATCCACATCTTGGTTATACACGTGATCTTGTGCCAATGCTCGCAGAATTGTTGCCGCTGGCCGTACCGCGTGGCGTGAAAATTATTCTCAACGCGGGCGGTCTCAACCCAATGGCGGCGCGTGCCGTCTTGCTGAGCGCGTTGAAGAAGGTTGGTATCAGGCTCAATGTGGGTGTTGTCCTGGGCGACTCCGTGCGAGAACGGCTCGATGAGTTGCAGTCATTGGGGGTCTCACTTGCCCATATGGATACGGGGGCGGCTATCGCGCCAGTGCGAGAACGCCTGCTTTTTGCCAATGCATATCTGGGGGCACGTCCGCTGGTTGAGGCTCTGGATGCTGGCGCGGACATCGTGCTGACGGGCCGTGTTGCGGACGCCGCGCTTTTTTTAGCCCCAATGGTGTATGAGCTGGGCTGGCGGTGGGATGAATGGGATAAATTGGCACAAGGCATCGTGGTTGGACATCTGTTGGAGTGCAGTGGGCAGGCCACGGGCGGCAATTTTGGTGGCGATTGGCGTGCTATGCCCGATCTGGCGACTATTGGCTATCCCATTGCTGAGGTGTGGGAAAATGGCGATGCGGTGATCTCTAAAGCTCCTGCTACGGGTGGGCGCGTCAGTTTCGACACCTTGCGTGAGCAATTGTTGTATGAAGTACACGATCCCGCTCACTATCTCACACCAGATGTCAATGTCGATATGACCACGCTCCATATGGAAGAGATTGGGCCGGATCAGGTGCGCGTGACGGGAGCAACGGGACGCCCGGCACCGGAGACGCTAAAGATTGTGGCAGGCTACGAAGATGGCTATATGGGGCAAGCGATGATTGGCTATGCATGGCCAGATGCGTTGGCGAAGGCGCAATGTGCGGCACACATTCTTCAGCAGCAGATGGAGCGTATCGGTCTGAAGCCAGAAGAGACGTTGATAGAATATATTGGCTATAACTCTCTGCATGGCCCATTAGCTGACCCTACTGATGTTGATGAGCTGAACGAAGTCTATCTGCGCGTGGCGATTCGCTGCGCGGAGAAACGCGATGCAGAAAAGCTGGCGCGTCTCTTCCCACCGTTGGCTTTGAGTGGTCCGCCATTTGTCGGTGGTGCTGGTGGCATTGCTCCCTCGCGCGGTTTGCTAGGTATCTGGCCCACGCTGGTTCCACGTGCTTTTGTTGAAGAATATGTGTACGTGAATGTAGAGGAGAGCGCACAATGAATGAAAAAGCAGCAGGGCAACGGATACAATTGGTTCGTCTGGCTCATGCGCGCTCCGGTGATAAGGGTGATAAAGTCAATATTGCATTGTTTGTATCAGATCAGCATACATATGAGCTTTTTGTGCGTGAGGTAACGGTCGAGCGCGTGAAAGCCCATTTTGCAGGCATTGCTACTGGGGTGGTCGAGCGTTTCGAGGTTCCTAATTTGTTGGCACTCAACTTTGTCTTGCATGGTGCGCTGAATGGTGGAGCTTCGCGTTCACTACGTAGCGATAACTTAGGCAAATCGCTCTCGTCGGCCTTGTTGCGTATGGAAATCGAGCTAACCTAAAAAGAGAGGCAAGAAGTCCCCCAACTTCTTGCCAGACGGGAAACACCTATATTCTTGGTTTCCCACGGAAAATCAGCAAATGCGTGATTTCCTAGTGGGAAGCATAACATGCCTTTGGCAAAAAAACTGTGAAGTATTGCACAGTTTGGTCATAACTTGATCAGCTGCGCGAGAAAGTGATGGATTGTGCGATGTCTGGACAAGAAGAACGCCTGGAAGCAGAGATAGAACGGATCAAAAAAGGTGGGCCAGAGAAATATCACGCACGTAATCGGGCACAAAACAGACTTTTTGTGCGTGATCGCCTCAAACTCTTGCTTGACGATGGCAAACTCGAATTTGAGGATGGCATGTTGGCTGAGTGTCAGAATCCAGAATTGCCCTCTGATGCGATAGTCACAGGTGTTGGACGTATTCATGGACGCCCGGTTGCTGTGAGTGCATCAGATTCAACGGTGAAAGCGGGAGCGTCGGGCGAGAAGTCGGTTCAAAAGACGTTGCGCATTCAGGAGATGGCAGCGCAAATGAAAATCCCCATCTTCTACCTGATTGATTCGGCAGGAGCGCGCATCACCGATCAAGTGCGCCTTTTCCCAGGACGCAATCATGGTGGGCGCACTTTTTATAACCAGATCAGGCTATCGGGTGTTGTGCCGCAGGTCGCGCTGATGTTTGGTCCTTCACCGGCCGGTGCGGCTTACACGCCCGCGTTTGCTGATATTGCGATTATGGTAGAGGGCAATGCCAGTGCCTATCTTGGTTCACCGCGCATGGCGGAGATGGTGACACGTGAGAAGGTGACCCTTGAAGAGATGGGTGGGGCACGTATGCATTGTGCTGTCTCTGGTCTGGGTGATTTTCTGGCGGAAAACGAGGCGCATGCTATCCAGTTGGCCCGTGACTATTTCCGTTATATGCCGCAAAACTATCTTGGCAAAGTCGAGGATGTCCCAGTTGTGGCTCCGGCCAGTGATCGCCCTTTGCAAGAGATTGTGCCAGTGGCACAAAACCGGGCGTTTAATATGTATGATTTTATCGATTCGCTGATCGATGGCGGCAGTTTTTTAGAGGTGAAAAAACTCTTTGCGCCAGAAATTATCACAGGATATGCTCGTTTGGGTGGCAAGGCGGTGGGCATTGTCGCCAATCAACCGCGTGTCAAAGGCGGCGTCATCTTTGTGGATTCATCGGATAAGGCCACGCGCTTTATCAATACCTGTAACGCCTTTAATATCCCGTTGCTCTTTTTAGCTGATGTGTCCGGTTTTATGATTGGCTCAGCAGTTGAACGTGCTGGCATCATTCGACATGGGGCCAAATTTATTGCCGCTGTCTCGCAAGCTGTCGTGCCGAAAATTTCCGTCATTGTGCGTAAGTGTTATGGAGCGGGCTTATATGCGATGGCTGGCCCCGCCTTTGGTACGGATGCGGTGATCGCCTTGCCGACCGCACAAATTGCCGTGATGGGACCAGAAGCGGCGATCAATGCCGTCTTTGCCAACCAGATTGCCGAGCTACCCGAAGAGCAGCGTGAGCCATTCCGTAAAATGATGGAGGCACGCTACGCCGAAGATATCGATATTTTCCACCTTGCGTCCGAATTGATTGTCGATACTATCACGCCCTTTGAGCATTTGCGAGGTGAACTTATCATGCGCTTCGGGATTTATCAGAGCAAAGATGTGCGTTTCTCGGAATGTCGCAACCCAATCTATCCGGTCTAGTCTCTGCGACGGTGCTTCCTATTTTCAACAATACTGTATTTGTACTGGAGGTCGTGCGTGAAAAAAGTTGTCTCTACAATGGCCGGTGTCGTCCTGGAATTTCTGGTCAAGCCGGGTGAGACGATCACGGTAGATCAAGATGTCGTCATGCTGGAGTCGATGAAAATGCAGATTCCTATCCAATCCTTAGTGAGTGGAGTAGTGAAGGCTTTGAAGGTTAATGAAGGAGACTTTGTGGATGATGGCGACACACTGCTCGAGATTGACTAAATAGGCCCAAAACGGATGATGGTGCATGCTAGATCATCCGTTTGCGTCCGAAGAATAGCAGAAAGCCTAGTAGCCCTAGCCCAATGACTACAAGTAAGCCAATAAGTAAGGGCAGAGAGGGCAACCCTGTGGATGGAGACGTGCTGCTAGTGCGATAAGCAGGCGTTGCCAGATTATTTGTAGGTGGATAGAGGCCCGTGATGATGAAGTGGGGCATGCCACCAACATTGATCGTGGTGATAATGCCACGTCCTGGGATATCGAGCATCAAGACCTGACCATTAGCGAGAGCCACGAAACCGAGTTGTCCGTCGCTTGTAATCGCCACCGATTGTGGAGAACTATCAAGATGGATGACACGTGCTGGTTCTGGTGGGACTATGCTTGCGTTCGCCACGACAGGAGCCAGGATATCTAATTGATTGTGTAATCTGTCCGGCACATAGACCTCGCCGGTGTTTGCATCGTAGTCCATTGGACCAAAGTGCCCACCACTCAGCAAGGTATGAAAAATTTTGCGTGTGTTTAAGTCAACCGCGACAAGCGTTCCTTGACGAGTCGTGACATAGGCGGTAAAGCCTCCCGGAATGCTAATAAATTGTGGTCCCCCTGTAATCGGCACTGTGCCAAGCAGCTCTCCATTGACTTCAAAGACCGTGAGCGCATTGCTACCGGCAATCCAGAGTTGGTTAGGTGTTAGCGGAGTCGCGTCTGGTGCGGTTGAGGCCGTGACCGCTAATCCATAGACTGGCTCATACGTCTCGAAGGTGTGTTGGAGTGCGCAATTCGCCGGGTTCAGCGCACGGACCTGCGTAGCACCTTCGCCTGCCACATAGAGGACGCTTGCGTCGAGACTCAGGGCGAGCAGCGATGGTTGGCCGGGAAGATTGGCCGTGCAGATCGTTTTTCCTGTTTTTGCTGCCAGAATCGTCACACGTCCACTTGTTGGCTGTGTGACATAGAGTGTGGAACCATCCAGACTGAGTAAAATAGTGTGTGGGTCTCCAGCAATTGTCAGCGTTTCTGTAATGCGCCGTTGTGCAATATCAATAACGCTGATGCCTTGCGTGCTGCCTGCTACATAGGAGAGCTGCGGCGCACCTCCGTCTGCGTGTGCTGGCGAAGAGCATAAACTAATTGAGATAAGTAGCATACAGAAGGCGCAGAGGCGTCGGAGCCAGCGGGAGAAGGTGACGTTCAAATATTAGAGGTCCTTTCTCTTTCTTTAACAGGGTGCCCACAAGAGGACGCCCAACATGGCATCCACAAGGGGTGTCGCTCCATATCGTCAGACTTTCTTTGCTGTCTCAGAGTATAGCGTTATATACGCCTTGTGAGCAAGCAAAGCGGAATAAATAGCGAATTTTTCTATGTTTTAATGCCAATCACATGAGAAAATTCTCTCTTACCATGCTGTATTTTTGCTTGTACGTAAGGTAGCACAGTCGTAAGGCACAGAAAATTGTGTCATAAACGATGATTTTTTCTGTATTAATGTGGTATATCATAAATGATAGTCTATGTTACCCATGCTAATTTGTAACTTGTGTTTTTTTTGATGTGTATGTTATACTTGAGTCATTCTCAATACATGAGATGAGGCAAGGGTTTTGGGTATTGCGGAAATCCCCCTTAGTACAGTATGTGTTGACATTAGAAATTGAGGTGAACATTTTAAAACCTAAATAACGTTAGCAAGAGATGTTGTTTTCGATATATTTAACACAACATCGAACCGATGGAATGCATGTTGCGACACTCACACGTCAGTAACGAGCAATGGTAGCTCGCAGACTTTCCCGTCAAAGTAATAGACAAGGAGAACTGCCTTGAAACAGCATTCATCAGGCGTAGTTATCGGTACTGTATTGGCATTGATTGTAGGATTTGGCGTTGTAGCTGGTATTTGGCTTGGATTACGTTCTACAACAAGTCTTGGTTATGATCCTTCAACCTACTACGCGAGCAAAAATAATTCAGGAACCTTTGAACTTGACCTTCAGGTTTTCCCCGACAGTCAGGTCTGTCATGCAGGAGCAAGTGCCCCACAAATTAATTGGGTGAGTTATTGCCCATCCACAAGTCTTGAAGTTCCGCCCAATAGCACCATCACGGTTGTCATCAAACAGTATGACTCGTCAAGCACATTGCATAATGACTATTATCGTCAAGTCCAGGGCACGCTTGATGGTCAAGTCGATGTCAATGGTACAAAGTATAGCCAGCTTGACGCGACCAAGGTCGCTCATACCTTCACTTTGCAGTCACCCCCTGATTCACTTTATCCACTGTTCGTCAGTGTTCCGCTGATGGGAACGCCAACCAACGCACCGACTAATGCCAAGGTCAATGGCATCGCATACCCCACCCCAAATATCATTACTTTCCAGTTCCAAACGGGGCCTGCAGGAACCTATGTCTGGCACTGCTATGATCCGTGTGGAAGCGGACTACAAGGTGATAACCCCGCGACTTCCAACGCAAACTTCGGCGGGCCGATGTCCACGACCGGCTTTATGGCTGGTACACTGACCGTAGCAAATTATTAAAAGGGGGGATACGATGTCTGATGTCATTGTCCGTGACGATACAAGCACCAGTTCACCAGCCCCAAAACAAGTAAACCACTTGCGGCGTGCTGTGATTTGGTGGATCGTTCTTTCGGTGATCGGTATGATCGCCGCAGCCTTTCTGACCCCATTGGTCTTGCCACCGGCTGCGACGGCTGTCGATAGTTTTGACGACTATACACTCGTTTTGTTGACCGTATTGGCTGTACCCGTAGGGCTATTTGTTTTTGTCTTCCTCGGCTATAGTCTGACCACTTTCAGGGTCAAAGAGCGACCAACGAGCGATGGTGTTCCTGTGCAGCCGACGCCTGCGCTCCAGATCGGTTGGTTGGGTGTCACCGGTATCTTATGCTTGTTTCTGGTTATTTGGGGGCTGGCAGGTTACTACGAAGAAACAACAACAGCCATAACAGGTGATACGGTAGTTGTGAACGTGACTGGGCAGCAATGGATGTGGACCTTCAACTATCCAAAGTATGCCGTAGACAGTCAGGGACAAACCCTTCTGCTACCTGTCAATCGTCCAGTCGTGTTTTATGTTACCTCAAAAGATGTTTTGCATGGTTTTTCAGTACGTGCGCTCGGCGTGCGTGTGGATGCTAATCCAGGACAAATCACAACGACATCTGTGGTAACACCGACACAGCTTGGTGTGTACGACGTCGCCTGTGTAGAATTATGTGGACTCTATCATACCTACATGTGGTCGAGGATACAGGTAGTGAGTCAGCATGATTTCTGCGCGTGGATTAGCTCTCAAGGAGGAAGTGGATGTTAGTAGCCAGTGTGCCTAAACGTCAGGGCATCATGCAATATTTGATGCCAAGTGCTTTTTCCGGTATTGTTCTTGGGCTTGTAGGAGCGGTTATCTTCTGGCTGATTATCAATGCAATCACGCAAGGCGGTAACACCGATGCGACCCTGGTTGGTGCATTCATCGGCTGGACATTGTTCTTCTTTATTGGCCTGGGAGCCTTCAATGGCATGGTGAAGTGGGGTTTTGCGCGCCGCGAGCCAACGGCGGTCGAAGAACTGAAAGTCGCTGGTTATGGTCAGGGACTCTGGCGATACTTTCGCTTCACCACCGATCATAAGGTCGTTGGCATGCAGTATCTGGTGGTAGCCCTGACGCTGCTCTTCTTAGGCTCAATGGGAGCCTTTATGATCCGCTTGCAGCAATCGGTTCCTGGCGCGCTCTTCTTTAATCCCTCTACGTACAATACTATTGTGGGTATGCATGGGATTATGATGATTGTAGGCACGATCATCATGGTAAGTGGTCCCTTTGGCAACTATATCCTGCCGATTATGGTCGGTACTCGTGATATGCCTTTCCCACGCCTGAACGCGCTGAGCTTTTGGTTGCTCTTTTCGGCAATTCCTGTTTTCCTTTCCGCCTTGTTCTTTGGCGGTTTCCAGACTGGATGGACGGGTTATGCTCCATTGGCTGACCAGCTGTCCTCGCCGGGCATGGATGCCTACTGCTTTACGATCATTCTCTTTGCCACATCTTCAACGGTGGCAGCTCTGAATATTGTCACGACAGTCCTGCTGTTGCGTGCAAAGGGCATGACGTGGGGACGCTTGCCCATCTTTGTCTGGGGCGTGTTACTCTCCGTGATTCTGGGCGTGACAGCTTTCCCCTCGTTTATCATCTCTCAAGTCATGGTGCTGATGGATCGTGTGTTTCAGACATCATTCTTCATCGCCTCTTTTGGTGGAAGCAATTGGCTCTATGAGCATCTGTTCTGGTTCATGGGCCACCCCGAAGTGTATGTCATCGCCTTGCCCGCGATGGCAACCGCTGCTGAAGTGGCTTCGGTCTTCTCACGCAAACCACTCTTTGGCTATCGCTTCCTGGTGAGTGGCCTGATCGGTGTCTGTGTGCTGAGTGTTCTCGTCTGGGGCCATCACCTCTATACGAGCGGCTCTAATGCTGGTCTGGATGGCCCATACATGCTGGATACGGAGTTAATTTCAATTCCGACTGGCCTGTTCTTCCTGGGTATGATTGGGACGCTCTGGCGCGGCAAAATCTGGGTCACTGTGCCACTCCTGTTTGTGATTGGCATGCTAGTGAACTTTGTGATTGGCGGCATTACCGGTGTCTACTTGGCGGACATCCCAACCGATGAGATTCTGCATGGTGGCATGTTTGTCACCGCCCACTTCCATTTCACACTGGTTGGCAGCATGGTCTTTGGCTTTTTCTCAGGTTTCTACTACTGGTTCCCCAAGATGTTTGGGCGGCGTCTCAATCCAACATTGGGCGCACTCCATTTTTGGCTCTTTGAAATCGGCTTCGTGGGCACATTCATGGCACTGTTCTATGCAGGGCTGCAGGGTGAACCACGCTGGCAAGCCAACATCCCCCCCCAATTTGCCACCGCCAATTTGATCGCTAGCTTGTTTGCTATTCTGATCGCCGCTTCTGTCTTCATTACAGTGTATAACGTGGTGATTTCACTGCGCAGTGGTGAGCGCGCTGTCGCTAACGAGTGGGGTGGCAAAACACTAGAGTGGACTCTTCCATCGCCAGTGCCAATTGAGAATTTTGAAGTCCTGCCAGTTATCACATCATCGCCTTATGACTATGGGCTGGACCAGTTGGCCCCGAGCGCAGACGAAGACGCCGATGTTCCCGTGGAAATCCAGCCACAGGCAGATTAGGAGAGAGTGTATGAGTGCAACTTCAGAGCATTTAGACGAATCGGAGCATATGGAGCATATCGCGCACCTCGTGCATGATATCGCCCCACATGTTCCAGCGGGAAGAGCGCGTGGCGCCGTACTGCTGCTTATTATGTCAGACACACTGTCTGTCATCGCGATTCTCGTTGCTGGCGGCTATCTGAACGCCTTAAATGTAGAAAATCAGTATAGAAT